>JAUZEU010000622.1 GCA_030838885.1 Bryobacterales bacterium
AAAGAGATGAGTCCGCAAATGACCCAGGGGGAACGGCAGAGAGCGGCGAAGCTGGTTCCTGTGGGGATGGGTGAGGTCGATTACAAGCCGATTTTCGCGAAAGCGGAGCAGGCTGGCCTAAAGCACTTTTGCATTGAGCAGGATAATGCGATTGATGGCGATTCGCTCGCTGCCGCGCGCACGAGCTTTCAGAATCTCAAGCGGATGTTGAGTTAGACCCGGAACGTTCCGGGTCCAGTACCAAAGAAAAAACGGGAGGCCTATATTTCAGCTTCCCGTTTGCATATAATGACCGCGCGGGCCACGTGTGCCCGAAAGTTCTCCAGGATGTGAGAAAATGCGCCCTGTCTATATTTGCGCTTGCCTTTTCGCGTGCGTCGCGCTGCCGTTGGCTGCTGCGCCCGCCGGTCGTATTTCACCGGACCGTGCTTCAGATGTGACTGTTATTGTCGATCTGAAGGGACCTTACTCCACTGCTGCCATTAAAGAGATGCAGCGGGAGGCCACAAGGATTATTCAGACTTCAGGCGTGCAGATCGACTGGCGCCGTCGGGACGAAGTCGCTAACACAGTCTTTAACGATCTGGTGGTGATGACCTTTAAAGGATCATGCACCTTTGACCCCGCGCCTCCGTTGTACGACGAACTCGGACCTTATGCCGTCACCCGGACCGCCAATGGCGAGGTACAGCCGTTCGGCGAGGTGGATTGCGACCGGGTGGTGAACTCGGTTCGGATCGCAATGTTCGGCAGCGATTACGCCAGAGCGGAAATGTTGATTGGGCGCGCGCTGGGGCGAGTGGTGGCCCATGAACTGGTGCATATGCTGACGAAGTCGGGGGAGCACGCGCGTGAGGGGGTCTATAAGGCGTCCCTTTCAGGGAAACAACTGATTTCGGCGTCACTGCCATTGAGCGCGATGGATGTGGACCGGTTGAGGCTGGAGCACCGGATCTCGCACTAATCCCTGCTGCCATCACCGCCGATCTCGTCTTGACTAAGCGGAACCGAACACGGGACACTCGTAGGGATACGGTAGCCTTGTTGTCTGCCCTTGCCACGCTGGCATACTGAACAGCAAAGCGCATGGAGCAAAAAGCATGAAACGGCCGTCCCTTACCGTCTGGATTCTTATCGCCCTTGTTGCCGGCATCGCGTTCGGCGCCGTCCTGCCTGGCCCGGCCAAACAGATGGCCATTCTGGGGACGATTTTCCTTCGTCTGATCAAGTCGATCATCGCTCCGCTGCTTTTTGGAACTCTGGTTTCGGGGATTGCGGGCACCGGCAACGTAAAGACGATGGGACGGATTGGCGGCAAGGCGATTCTGTACTTCGAGATCGTTACCACGGTTGCCTTGTTTGTGGGCCTGGGCGCGGTGAACCTGGTGAAGCCGGGCGTCGGCGTCCATTTGCAGAAAGGAACCGGCGCAGGTGTGGCAGCCCAGAGCGCAAATTTCTCGCAGATTCTGGAGCACACCTTTCCTACGAGCATTATCGATTCGATGGCGAAGGGCGAAGTACTACAGATTGTTGTGTTCGCTTTCCTGTTTGGCGCAGCGTGCGCCACGGTCGGGTTGAAAGCGCGGCCCGTGGTGGAGTTTTGTGAGTCGCTCGCGGAAGTGATGTTCAAATACACGGGCTATGTGATGCTGTTCGCGCCGTTCGGTGTGTTTGGCGCCATGGCGGCGACGATCGGGGAGAAGGGCTTGGGCGTGATGGTCAACCTGGGCAAACTGGTGGCGACGCTCTACGCGGCCGAGGTGTTTTTCGTTGTGGCGGTACTCGGCACGGTGGCGATGGTTTGCCGGATCCCGATCAAGCGATTCATCAAATATGTACGGGAGCCGTTCCTGCTGGCGTTCTCGACCGCTTCGAGCGAGTCGGCGCTGCCGATTGCGCTCAAGAACATGGAAAAATTCGGGGTACCCAAGCACATCGTCTCATTCGTGCTGCCGACCGGGTACAGCTTCAACCTGGATGGATCGACCTTGTATCTATCGCTGGCGGCAATGTTTGTGGCGCAGGCCGCAGGCGTTACGGTTCCGTTCTGGACGCAACTGGTGATGCTGCTGACGCTGATGCTGACCAGTAAAGGCGTGGCGGGTGTGCCTCGAGCGTCACTCGTGATCCTGGCCGGGACCCTGGCGACGTTCAACCTGCCGGTGGAGGGTGTTGCCGTGATCTTAGGCGTGGATACGCTGATGGATATGGCGCGGACGTCGGTGAATCTGCTGGGCAACTGCCTGGCTACGGCAGTGGTGGCGCGTTGGGAAGGCGTGGATTTGGCAGTCTCCGGGGCTGAGGTCGAGGCCGCTGCGGAAGTTGCCGCGGCTTAGGCTCTTTTTAATTAACAGCTGCTGGCGGCGGCGTGCGAGTCATCCGCATGGTACGAACTGCGGACCAGCGGACCGGCTTCCACGTGGGCGAATCCCATCTGCTGCCCGGCTCGCTTTAATTCATCAAATTCGGCAGGGGGCACGTAGCGGACAATCGGGAGATGTTTCGGCGAGGGCCGCAGGTATTGACCAAGCGTCAGGATGTCTACCTTGTGATCGTGCAGATCCTGCATGACCTGCAAAACCTCTTCCTGTAGCTCGCCGATGCCCAGCATCAGACCGGATTTCACGGGCGTTGCGGGGCTCAGCTCTTTCGCCCAGGCCAGCATATCGAGAGAGCGTTCGTAGCGTGCGCCGAGGCGGACCTGGCGGTACAGGCGCGGGACCGTTTCCGTGTTGTGGTTCAGCACATCCGGACGCGCGTCCATCACGATCTTCATGGCAGGCAGGCTTCCCTGAAAATCGGGTACGAGAACTTCGACTTTGCAGCCGGGGACGCGTTCGTGAATGGCTGCGATGGTGAGAGCGAAGAGTTCCGCGCCGCCGTCTTTACGGTCATCCCGATTGACGCTTGTCACAACGGCATAATTCAGGCCCATGGCGGCGACGGCTTCGGCAACGCGGCGCGGCTCATCGTAATCCACCGTCAGCGGGGCGCCCTTTTGCACGGCACAGAAGCCACAGCGGCGGGTGCAGACATTGCCCAGGATCATAAAGGTCGCCGTTCGGCGGTTCCAGCATTCGCCGACGTTCGGGCAGGCAGCGCTTTCGCAAACCGTATGGAGTTTCAGGTCCGTGATGAGCTTCTTGAGGTCCTGATAATTTCTGCCGACCGGAGCGGGCGCGCGAAGCCAGTTCGGCCGAGCGGGCGCGGAGGGCGCTATCGTATGCAGCACTAGCTCAAGTGTAACTTGCGGTCCGGATCACCGCCCGGCATACAGCAAGCCAGAGCGGCGCGACCGTCAGAAGGACTATTACGATGACGCAAATCCGCTTAGACTTATATAGACTCGAGGAGAGTTTCCAGCCGATTGCGGGCATTGCGTCCGAGTGTAATCAGGGACACTGCGGCAGTGCGCATTGCGTGTGCCACAATGGTGAAACGTAACCCCCATGTCCAATTCCATTACGTCGCTTCGCGAGGAAGACGTACGCGAACAGGAAGGGCAGACTCCACCTGATGCGGAGAGTTCCTTCGGCGATATCCTCAACCAGTTCGAACAGAGTCACACCCATGAAGCACCAGGCGAAAAGGGTGTCGAAGCCACCGTTGTCAAGGTAACTCCCGACAAGGTCTTCTTCGATATCGGCCAGAAGATTGAAGGCGTTCTGCTCGCCTCGCTGCTGCGCGATGA
>JAUZEU010000632.1 GCA_030838885.1 Bryobacterales bacterium
CTGGCGGCCCACAATCTCGCCCGCGTAGAACGGATTGTCTCCGGGTTTCTGGACGGTGTCCGCTGCACAAAAAGCCAGTCGGCCACGGTGAAACTGATCCTGTACACCTTGCTGGAGTGGCTTTTGATCGCAGCCTGTTATGCTTGCGTTCTGAAGGCTTTCGGGAGCGTGGTCCACTTTTCGCTCATTGATGTGCTGATCCTTATGGGTTTCGTCTCATTCGGCTCACTGGTACAACTACCGGCCGTGGGTGGCGGAGCGCAAATGACGGCGGTTTTGGTGCTGACGGAGATATTCGCCGTACCGATTGAGGTTGCAACTGGCCTCGGCGTGCTGCTCTGGTTTATTTCGTTCGTGGCGATCCTGCCAGTTGGAACATTGCTCGCCTTTCACGAAGGCCTTACCTGGGCCCGAATCCGGGAGGCAGAAAGTACTACTCTCGCATGACCTGCCCTTTTTGCGGCCACATGGAAGATCGGGTTATCGACTCCCGCGAGAGCAAGGAAGGAAATTCCATCCGCCGGCGGCGGCAGTGTTTGCTGTGCGAAAAGCGTTTCACCACCTATGAACGCATCGACGAAGTCCCCTACATGGTGATCAAGAAAGATGGCCGCCGGGAGAAGTTTGATCGCCAAAAGGTCCTGGGCGGTCTGCTGAAGGCGAGCGAGAAGCGCCCCATCAGCATGGGGAAGCTCTCCGAACTGGTGAACCTGGTGGAAGGTCGGGTAACCGATTCGCCGGACCGGGAAATTACCACAATCGAGATTGGCGAATTTCTGATGGATCACCTGCGCGGCATCGATAAGATCGCATATGTCCGGTTCGCGTCGGTGTACCGCGATTTCCAGGACGAACAGGCGTTTCTGAATGAACTGCGAACCCTGACCAAAGGTCTCCCCGGACCCCACTGAATTACAACTCCGACAAGGCCAGATTCTGATATCGCTCCACTGCCCTCTTCGCCACCATCTCCGTAACGCGACCCACCACCGTCGACCGTTGCCCGGCCTGAACCTCGGCGCCGTTAAGTTTAGGAGTGGGAGCATCCGGTGAATCCGGCAATGCCGCCGCTGCGACCTCCATCGCACGAATCATCAGGTCCGGAGCGGCACCATGCATCCGCGACAGAATGTTCGCCGGGACGGTTAAAATGATCTCCCGGCGTCCGTTCACGAGCGCCTCGACAACTTGTCTCGCGGCCCGGTCGGGCTGGATCGACAGACCCGGCATATTGTCACTCAGAGCAAACCAGTTGTACTCTGCCCGATGATTTCCCCGAACCTCCGCGCGAATGGGCGAACCCGTCCGCATTAAGCCCGGGGCCACCGTGAGCACCCGGATATTCTCGCCAGCCAGTTCCGCCGTGAGACCTTCCGATAACCCTGTCAAGGCAAATTTCGCGCACGAATACGGCAGCAGATGCGGCACGCTCACCTTACCGCCGATGGAGGTAACGTTCACAATGAAGCCAGCCCCCTGCTTTCGGAAATGCGGAAGTGCCTCTGTGATACAGCGCAGAGGAGCCCAGAACATCAGATCGAGCGCCTCCGAGTAATCGTCCAGCGTCATCGCCTGCGCGGGGCCCACCTGAACGAGACCCGCATTGTTCACCAGCCCATCCAGGCTGCCCATCCCGGCCGCAACGTGGCCAATTAATGCGGATATCTCCGCCGGGTTCGTGAGATCGCATTGGTAGGTCCTCACCTCGGAACAGTGTGGCTGCAGCCGCGCCGTAGCCCGCAGCAGTTCGCCGTTATCACGCGCGCACAATGCGATCCGGCAGCCCATCCGCCCCAAACGCGAAGCGAGCGCAAGCCCGAACCCGCGTGAGCCACCGGTAATCAGCACGACCTTCCCTGCCAGATTCAGGCTGGGCCTGCGCAGATGCTTTGCAATCGCCGCAGTGGCTGCTGCACCAGCGCCTGCGAACACAACCTTTCTCCAGAACGGCGTCATGCCCTGACCTCGGCCCTGCGCGAAACACCGGGCGAAAGCACGATCTTAATGCAGTTGTCTTTGTCTTCGTTAAACAGTTTGTAGCCTTCCGGAGCTTCATCCAGCCCCATCCGATGCGTAATCACAATGCTCGGGTCGATCAAGCCACTCTCAACAAGCGACAGGAGCTTCGGCATGTATTTCTGCACATGCGTCTGGCCCATCCGGAACGTTAACCCTTTAGCGAAAGCCGCACCGAAGTTGAACTTATCGAGTACGCCGCCATAAACCCCCGGCACCGAAATCACGCCGCCTTTGCGGCAGGCCTGAATTGCCTGGCGCAGCGCGTGCAGTCTGTCGGTCGCGAGGAAAACACTCTGCTTGACGCGATCGTAAATGGCATCCACGGAGACTCCGTGCGACTCCATGCCCACGCAATCAATACAGGAGTCCGGCCCCATTCCACCGGTCATCACCTTCAGCCGGTCAATCACGTCCACTTCATCGTAGTTGAGGGGCACTGCCCCACCCTGCTCCGCCAGTTTCAGGCGCGACTTCACATTGTCGATCGCAATAACCTGCCCGGCGCCGAGTAAAAGGGCGCTTCGGACGGCGAACTGACCGACCGGGCCGCAGCCCCACACGGCAACGATGTCGTCCGGCTGGATATTGCAGTTCTCGGCCGCCATATAACCGGTGGGAAAGATATCGGACAGAAACAGCACCTGCTCATCGGTAACCGATTCCGGAACTTTGATCGGGCCCACATCAGCAAACGGCACCCGAACGTATTCGGCCTGCCCGCCCGCATACCCGCCATACATATGTGAGAAGCCGAAAAGGCCCGCGCCGGACTGGCCATAGGCCTTCTCGGCCAACAGAGCGTTTGGGTTCGAATTATCGCAGAGCGAAAACAGCGTTTTTTTGCAGAAGAAACAATTACCGCACGAGATGGTGAAAGGCACCACCACCCGGTCTCCGCGCTTCAGACCGTTCTCATGGCCTACCTCGACCACTTCGCCCATAAACTCATGGCCAAGAATGTCCCCCGCCTGCAGCGTCGGAATCACGCCGTTGTACAAATGGAGATCGGAACCGCAGATTGCGGTGGAAGTGATTCTTACGATGGCATCTCGTGGATTCAGAATCTTCGGGTCAGGTACGGTTTCCACTCGAACGTCGTTTTTGCCATTCCAGCAAACTGCCTTCATGCGGGCACCTCGCTCGTGACCAGTGCCCGATCGGCCCAGACACGACCGGACGGCTGGCCTTCAGTGGTCGGGATCTCACCAGCTTCCATGAGGCTTTTGAACCGCGCGAGGTCGTTACGAACGCTGTACTTTGCCAGCGGTGTAGCGAGCTTGCCCAGCAGGCTTCCGCCACCTGAACGGGAGAAGCGGATACTCGCGATCACCTGCGTACCTCTGCAACCATGCGCTTTCTTGAACCTGACATTGCCATTCACCGAAAAAGGCGAACCCTTGGCTGACCTCCACTCAAACCCGCTGTCAGGCTCATCCGCCGTAATCTCAGCGGTCCATTGAAAGCTGTGTCCGCCCGGCAGTGTCATCGTCCATTCGGAGTGCGTCTGATCCAGCACGTGCACTGCGGAAACGTGGCTCATGAACAGAGGCGCGTTTTGAACATCTCTCCAAAACCTGTACAACTCGGCGGGCGGCTTCGCGACGATAATTGTGACTGCCGCATCAGGGCCGTGCAGCCGGGAACTGCGGTCAATTCCCAACGCGCTGTACAAAGGGCAGTAGTTCATCAGACCGCGATAAACCAACCCGCTGCCGATGATAGCGGCCGGCAGTGCAGACGTGTTCCGCTTTTTCAGGCTCCTGTAAAGGAATTCCGTTCCGAGCGCCAGAGAGATCCAGCGCTCTGCCGTACCGATATTCGATTGCCGGTTGGAAGCGTTCATCTTTATCCTCACGTGGTCGGGTGGGAGACGCGCAATTCGCCGTGCTCGCCCACATCCGCGGCCTGACCCGTAGCCAGAGTCTTTACGTAGCCGACAAGGTTGGTGACCGGGCCGCCCGGGCTGTCCCAGTACTCGGCTGTTTCCACCGTAACCCTGATCAGAGTCAAATCCGGATCTTCCAGGCCTTTTGGAAACCAGGCTTTATAGAGCGGGTTCCAGAGTGCGGCGGCCTTCTTCGGGTCCTCCACAATCATGCCGCGGCCCGATATCGAAACGTACGTATTGCCATGCACAACGCTGACATTCAGACGGTCATCCCGTCTGATTTCAGTCACGATGTGGGTGTGAAGTCCGCTGAAAAACCACAGATAGCCACCGGGGTCCAACTCCTGCATGGCCATAGGCCGGCTGCAGAGCCTTCCTTCCTCGCCCAGCGTGGTCATCATTCCGATTCGCCCGCCCTGCAGCAGGGAACGCAGCTTTACAAGGTTCGGTTCAGGGACTCGGGAAGAATCCTGGGTTGGCATGACGCTTTTGCTCTCCTTTGGGAAAGGAAAGCAATTGGTCTGCCATCGCTCCTGTGGCTAAAACCGGGACGTTATGAATTGTTATCGAAGTTTCCACGCCTCGCGAATGCCGTGGATCTGCTTGGCATGAGTTTCCACATGGCCGCCGAACAGATTGATCCACTCCAGCAAAGACTTCGTACCACGTTCCGGGTGTACCCCCACGCGCTCGAATGCCTCCTCCGGTAATGCGTCGAGCACCCGCGACGTATCGTCGCGCAGCGAACGAAAGCGGGCCAGAGAATCAAACGGGTCGGCCTCCTGATAGCCCAGCTTTGCCGCCCACGCATCCTGATCAAATGGAACCAGCGTCGGTTGATCTTCCGCAATGATCTGCCGCATCCGCATGCCCACCACAATCTCTGTGTCGGCTACGTGCCGAACCAGTTGGCGGATGGTCCACTTCCCCGGCCCAGGCACAAAGGAGGCTTCTTCGCTGGTGGCGCCAAGAAGGGCGCCTTCCAGAATGGCCGGTCCGCGACGGAACACTTCGAGAGCTTGCGCGTGATCGTTCATGGCGTTTAACGAATTATAGTACTGGTTGTATGTTCTCCACGGCACGCCAGCAGATTCAGACACGGCTTGATGAGATACGCGCCGCCGGGCTCTATAAGTCCGAAAGAGTGATGCTCAGCCCACAGAACGCCCATGTGGACACAAGTATGTCGAAGGGCGTTCTCAACCTCTGCGCGAACAACTATCTCGGTCTGGCCGACCACCCCGAGATAGTCCGGGCGGCGCACGAGGCACTCGAGCGCTGGGGCTACG
>JAUZEU010000646.1 GCA_030838885.1 Bryobacterales bacterium
AAGCGCCCAGGCAGGGAATAAAAACAAGCACACAGCCGGCCGCAATACCCGGCGCGGAAATCGGAATGATCACTCGCCAGAGCGTGGAGGAAGGCCGGGCTCCGAGGTCGGCTGCGGCTTCAACCAAAGAGGGATCGAGCCGATCGAGAGTGGCGTAGAGCGGAAGGACGAAGAACGGCAGAAAGTTGTAGACCAGGCCAACCACCACCGCCGCGTCGTTATACAGAAGCTGCAGCGGAGCTTGAATAATGTGCAGCCGCAGCAGGACGGTGTTGATGAGCCCCGTATCGCGCAGGATGAAGAGCCAGGCGTATGTGCGTACCAGAAAACTGGTCCAGAACGGCAGCAGAACAAGTTGAAGATACAGGTTCTTCCAGCGGCCGGCGCGGGCGATGAAGAGCGCCAGCGGGAAGCCAAGCAGTGCGCATAAGGTTGTGGCGGCTGACGCAATCCAGACCGAACGCCACAGGATGGAGAGATACAGCGGATCGAAAAGGCGCAGGTAGTTCCCGAAGCTCCAGGGTTGCTCAACGCCGCCGTAGTCCCCGCGTGTGAGAAAGCTGTAGCCGCAGATGATTGCGAGCGGAGCAGCGAAGAAAACCGCTGCAACCATGCGGGCGGGCAGTAGCGATAACGAGCGGAGATTCATTTGAAATGCAGTTCGTCGGCAGGCTGCCAATGGAGCCAGACCGTTTCGCCTTCCGCAAAACGGCTTTGATCGCGCGTGAGTTCAGCGACGGCGCGCTTGCCGTCTTCCAGCCGGGCATTCAGGTGGACATAGTTGCCCAGAAACAGAATGCTTTCCACTGTGCCCTGGCGTGCCCGCGCGCCTTGCGGCACCGTTTGGGTGACGCGGGTGGATTCGGGGCGAACACCTGTGTTGCCGAACCAGTTCATGCCACCGAGAAAACCGGCGACGAACGCAGTGGCGGGCCGCAGGTAGACCTCTTCAGGAGATCCGAACTGTTCGATGCGGCCCCGATTCATGACTGCAAGCTTGTCGGAGAGAGACAGTGCTTCCTCCTGATCGTGCGTGACGAAAAGGAAAGTGATCCCCGTCTGGCGCTGCATGGCTTTCAGTTCGGCTCTCATCTGCTTGCGAAGCCTGGGGTCCAGTGCCGCCAGAGGTTCGTCGAGCAGCAGCAGTTGCGGTTCCAGCACAAGGGAGCGCGCGAGAGCCACCCGCTGTTTCTCGCCGCCTGAAAGCTGCGCCGGAAGGCTGTCGCGTTTTGCGGTGAGTTGTACCAGTTCGAGAGCCCGCAGCGCGCGCGCCGCATAGTCCGGTGCACGCCGTTCACGAAGTCCGAATTCGACGTTGCGGAGAGCAGTGAGATGAGGGAACAGGGCGTAATTCTGGAACACCGTACTGACGTCACGCTGCCAGGGCCTCAGCGCATTCACGTTGACCCCGTTCAGGCGAACTTCTCCGGAAGTCGGCGTTTCGAAGCCACCAATCATGCGGAGCGTGGTGGTCTTACCGCAGCCCGAAGGACCCAGCAGCGAGTAGAAGCCGCCCCGTTCCAGGCGGAGGGAAACGGAATCGACCGCCCGGTGGCCGGGATAGTCTTTCGCGACGCCGCATAGTTCCAGAACAGCTTCCATCGGTAATACGTATCTTAACCACCTTGCGCGACCTGCCTGCCGCGATATGCTGGCGGGGAATGAAACTCACGTTCGCGGGCGCGGCTGGGACTGTCACCGGCTCCATGCATCAACTCGAAGTGGACGGCAAACGTTATCTGCTCGATTGCGGCATGTTTCAGGGCCGGCGAAAGGAAGCGGAACAACGGAACAGGTGGTTTCCCTTCCCTGCCCCATCGATTGACGCAGTGGTACTTTCTCATGCGCACATCGACCATAGCGGGCGTTTGCCACTGCTTACGAAGAACGGCTTCCGTGGACCGATCTACGCGACTTCCGCCACCGTCGACCTCTGTAACGCGATGCTGCTGGATACGGCGCATATCCTCGAAAGCGATGCGGACTTCGTCAACAGACGTCATCCCGGTGAGGAGGTCGCAGAACCGCTGTACTCCAAGCTCGACGCGGAGGAGACCATGCCGCTGTTCCAGCCGGTACGCTATCGAATACCTGTGAACATCGGTAACTCGCTGGTGATGGAGTCGTATGATGCGGGTCACGTCCTGGGCTCCGCGTCCGTTGTGCTGACTGACGGTAAAACGCGGCTCGCATATTCGGGCGATGTGGGAAGGCCCGGTTTGCCGATCATTCGTGACCCCGAAGCGCTGCCCCCGGTCGATTACCTCATTATGGAAAGCACCTATGGTGGGCGGAAGCATCCGCAGGAGAATGAGGCCGTCGGCAAACTGGAATCGGTGATGAAGGACACTATTGGACGTGGCGGACGGTTGATTGTTCCGGCTTTCGCCGTTGGGCGGACGCAGCAACTGGTCCTGCTGCTTCATCACTTGATGAATGAAAACCGGCTGCCTTCCGTGCCGATCTTTGTGGACAGTCCACTGGCGGTGAATGTGACGGAGGTGTTCCGTGCCCATCCGGAGTGCTTCGATACGGAGACTTACACGTACCTTCAGAACGGAGAAGATCCGTTTGGTTTCAAACGGCTGACTTACATTCGGGATGCCCGTGAGTCGAAGCAGCTGAACGATATCCAAGGCCCGTTCATCGTGATTTCGCCTTCGGGTATGTGCGAGACCGGACGTGTTCTACACCACCTCCGACACAATGTGGGCAACCCAAAGAATACCGTGCTGCTGACCGGGTATCAGGCAGAGAATACTTTGGGGCGGAAACTGAAGGACGGGATGAAGAACGTCCGGATCTTCGGTATCCCGATGGAAGTGCGGGCGGTAGTGGAGAGCCTGGACGAGTTGAGCGGGCACGCCGATTCCGGCGAACTGCTCGACTGGATGAGGCCAATGACGCCCACCCTGAAGCGCGTTTTCCTGGTACACGGAGAGCCGGTAAGCTCCCGCCCTTTGGCGGAAGCGATACACGCGCGGTACGGGATTGAGGCTGTCGTTGCCGAACCCGGCCAGGTTTATGAAATTTAAGCCGCCAGGCCGAAACGCACGGTGTCGGCGTTGCTGTCTATACTATTTAGATCGGGAGACGTCGAATCCATGAGTTCACCGCAGTATCCTTATCCACCGCAAGCGCCGCCGCCAGCTTACCTTGTGCCGCCTCCGCAGGAATCAAACCTGAAGACGGCGCTGGGTGCAGGCGCCATTGTCGCCTCACTTGTTGCGAACTGCTTCCTGCTCTATCAGGTGCATGAACTTCAGGGAGTGACTGCGCACAATCAGGAGGTGGTGCAGAACCAGATCGACACCATCAAAGAGAACAGCACCGTGATGACCGCGGCGCAGAAGAAGCATCTGGAAGAGCTGAAAGACGATCTCGACGCGAAGACGCGTCAGGCCAACCTTGCAGCAAGCCAGGCCAAGCGGGAAGCGGTTTCCTATACCGACGAGCAGGCGAAGAAGCTGGAGCAGCAAAACCAGCAGACGAGCCAGGCTGTGCTGCAGACCAATACAGCGCTTTCGGATGTGAGAACAAGAACCGACTCGGCGACTGCGAAGCTGGCCGACGTTGGCACTGATGTTGCGGGCGTGAAGACCGATCTGACCAGCACGAAGGCTGATCTGGATAAGACCAAGTCGGATCTCAAGAAAGTCTCCGGCGATCTTGGCATTACGAACGGCTATGTAGCTACCAGCGCGAAGGACATCGAAGAGCTTCGGCGGCGGGGTGAGGTCTCCATTGTGGAGTTCTCGCTGAAGAAGCAGAAGACGATGCAGAAGGTTGGCGATATCTCGTTGCAACTGGAGAAGTCAGACCCGAAGAAGAACCGGTTCAACGTGATCGTGCTGGCCGATGATAAGCGGGTCGAGAAGAAGGACCGCACGGTGAACGAGCCGCTGCAGTTCTATGTCGCGAAATCGCTTTATCAGGTTGTGGTGCTTTCGGTCGGCAAGGACCAGATTTCAGGTTATCTGCAGACTCCGAAGTATCAGAACCGTTAGAGATTTTTCAGATAGTTGTAGCTCCTTCGTAAGCTTTCAAGCGGGTCACCTTCGGTTTCATCCTGTCCGACAGTGTAGACCTTTACTCCTGCAGCGGGGGCGGCCTTGAGAATCGATGCGAAGTCGATCACTCCGGTGCCAGCCTCCGCATAGGCACCCCGGGGGGCGTCTTCGGCGAACTCGGTCGGGTTGCCCTTTGCCCTGTCGTTGAGACGCAACAGCGGGACGTGTCCTTTCCATTCCTTTATCATCTTCAGCGGGTCCAGGCCCGCCATGCTGAGCCAGAAGATGTTAAGTTCGAGGCCAACGAGCTTCTGGTCGAGCCGTTCTTTGTACAGGTCGATGGGGCGAAAGCCGGGGCGGCCGGCAAACTCGAAGGCGTGATTCTGCCAGGCGAATTTGAGTCCTGACTTGCGGCAGAGTTCGGCGCCGGCGTTCATTCGGTCGGCAGTGCGGCGGAAGAAGTCTTCACCATCGCCCCGGGCTCCGGGCGGGATATAGCCCATCACAAAGAATTCGACTCCTATAGTTGCGAGGCTGTCTATGGCTTCCTTCAGGGAGATCTGCTTCAGTTCGGGAAATTGATCCCAGTTGGCAGTGATGAGAGGGGTCTCGACCGTGCACGCCCGGGCAGTTAGGCCAAACTGTTTCAGCCTGGGTGCGAGGTTTACAAGTTGGGGGCGGTTGTAGGCCTCGACCTCTTTGAAACCAATCCCGGCTATGGTCTTCAGGGCGCGATCCGGCTCTTTGCGGAGCAGGCTTCGGACCGTGTAGAGCTGGGCCGCGAAAGTTCTTTCAACCGGAGCCGCATGGCCAGCAGCGGCGGTCATGAGAGCCAGCCATTCGCGGCGATTCAATGTTTTCACCATGGCAGCACGTGAGCGGAGCACCACCAATGATGGTACTCGACGCGGAGTTGTCCTGATTTGATGGCAGGGTCTGCTTCCAGGAGACGCGGGCGTCTTCAACCGAACCCGGCTTGAAGATGACTAAGGCAACCAGACCGCCGCCATCTTCGATGGTGCCCGCCGCACCGAGGCGACCTTCAGAATGCAGTTGGTCTATCAGTCGGGCAGGAGAGGTGGCCCCGTAAATGAGGCAGAGCGGATGTTCGGCCATCCCCTCGGGAGTGGCGGGGTTCTCTTTGTGAAGCCGGAAGTATTCGTCGGCAATCCCGGCAGGGCCGCGCCCGGGATGCACTTCGACGATGTTACGGTGCTCCAGAACGGTCGGATCGCTGGCGGCTATGCGTTGAGCTTCCGACAGGGATGCGGCTTTCAGGATGAAGATGCCGCTGATGGTGGTGGGAGTGTCATTGAACGGCCCGGCAGACAATAGAATGCCGTTCGAAGCCATGGAACGGATGTTGGCCATGTGCGCAGCCTGAATGCGTTCGGAGTCGGCGGGCGGGAGCGGCTTCCTGGCGGGGTCCGGCCGCAGGAAGACAAGGAAGAGGAGGACTGTCAGCATGAGCTATTTCACCTTACCGAAAAACCCGGCGACGCGGAGCAGTGCGTCGGGGGCGCCGAAGGCTCCGGACTTTGTGGCGATGGGCTTGCCGTCGAAAGGCCCACCTACTATGCGTCCCCATGGTAAGCCTGTGAGGATCTCGCCTTCCAGTTCAATGGCTTCCGCTTTGAGAGTGCGGCAGACGAGGGCGGCGGTGTCGCCGCCCGTGATGAGGATCGCTCCGGCGGGCTCGGTGGGATCGATGGCCGTGACTACGCGATGGCCATGTTTGAGGAGCTGTGCCCGCTGGACGAGGGTGACCGGGTGGTCGGAGCCGATGCAGAAAAGGACCGGGCCCGTCACGACCGGAGGCGCGGCAGGCGGTTGCGGCGGGCCCAGCAACTCTTCTGCAAGGGCACCTGCCAGCCCGCCGGAGCCGGCCCAAAGGATGCGGCGGCCTGAGGCCAGGCCTGTTCGGACGAGTCGGCGCAGGTCTTCGTCCGTGGCGGCGTTACGGGCCAGAGCTGACACGTCCATCGAAACCCAGCCAGGGATGGTATCGACCAGGAGTTGACCATTCACGACACTGCGACCCATCGCCGGAAAGGCCGGGGTGACAACGGCCTCGTCACATCCGAAGGCTTCGAGTGCGGCGCTGATCTCGGCTGCGGGATTGCCTCTCATGAGGGAGTCTATCTTCTTGAAAATCAAATCGGGCTTCCAGTGAGCGAGCGCCTGGACGCGCCGGCGAATCTCAGTCTCTTCGAGACCGCGAGTCTCAGTGTTGAACGCCAATACCTGACAGGGCTCCGGATCCGGAGTCAGAGCGACCCGGGTGTGCGCGCCACGCAGGCGGAACTGTATGGCGGCGTCGCAGGCACCGGTCAGGTCGTCTGCGACTATGTGCCAGAATTGGCCTTGCGGACCAGTATTTTCTCGACGGACCACCGGATTATCGCCCGCCAGTACTTCTATCTTTCCCTCATCGCTGTGCTCTTCGGAGTGGTCCTGTCGATTCTGATGCGGTTTCATCTTGTGTATCCGCAGGCGCAGGTGAAGTGGTTCGCGTGGCTCTGGCCAGTGAAGGCATCCGGGGGAGTCATGACTCCCGAACTGTACCTTTCGCTTATGACTCTGCACGGCACACTTATGGTGTTCTTCGTGCTGACCCTGGCGCCGCTCAACGCGTTCGGAAACCTGGTAATGCCGGAGCAACTGCGGGCTGAGGGAATGGCCTTCCCGCGGCTCAATATGTTGTCGTTCTGGACCACTGTCGTTTCCTTCCTCCTTCTGATCGCTTCCTTCACCTGCCAGGACGGCGGACCGCTCTCCGGCTGGACTGCCTATCCGCCCCTCAGCGCACTGGGCCCTATCGCCGGACCTGGGCAGGGCCTGGGGCAGACTCTCTGGTTCTTCAGCATCGGCGTGTTCTGTATTGCGGCAACACTTACTTCCATCAACTTCATTGCGACTGTCATCGAACTGCGAGAGCCCGACATGGGGATGATGCAAATGCCACTGCCGTGCTGGAACTGGTTCGTCACGGCAATCCTGAGTCTGCTGTCATTCCCGGTGCTGTTCGCTGCCGGACTGCTGATCCTTTTGGACCGTCTGGCCGGTACGGCCTTCTTTCTGCCCGGCGCGGGGGGCTCGCCGTTATTGTGGCAGCACCTCTTCTGGTTCTTCGGACACCCTGAAGTTTATATCGCCATTCTGCCCGGCATGGGCACTGTGTCCCATGTGATCTCGACGTACTCGGGCCGGCCGATATTCGGGTATCGGGCGATGGTGTACGCGACCATCGCGATCGCGTTCCTGGGCATGCTGGTGTGGGGTCACCATATGTTCGTCAGCGGTTTGAGCCCCTATTCGGCGATCGCATTCTCGGTGCTGACGATGGCTATCGGGGCGCCTTCGGCTGTGAAGACGTTCAACTGGATCGCCACACTTTGGGGCCGCCAGCTGCAACTGCCCACTGCCATGCTGTTCAGCCTGGGCTTTATCTCCATCTTCGTGACGGGTGGCCTGAGCGGCTTGTTTCTGGGCCAGCCGCAGATCGACGCTTACTTTCACGACACATACTTCGTGGTAGCCCACTTCCACCTGATCATGGGCGTCGCGTCTTTGTTCGGCATCTTTGCGGGGACCTTCTACTGGTTTCCGCTGATGTTCGGCCGGAATCTGAATGAGCGACTTGGCAAGCTTCATTTTTATCTCACTTTTGTTTTCGCATACACTACCTTTCTCCCGATGCATTTTGCCGGTTTCGCCGGCAATCCGCGCCGTTATGCGGACTTCACCACATTCGACTTCCTTGTTCCTGTTATGCCGCTACAGAAGTGGATCACACATTCCGCTTTCACTTTGGCAGCGGTTCAGCTGATCTTCATCTGGAATCTCGCGTGGAGCATACTTAGAAATGATCACCGAGATTGAGCACCACCGAGGAGGCGCACGCAGCGCAGCGTTCATCGGCATCGTAGTACTGATGTGCGCGAGTGCGATGACGTTTTCCGCGCTGGTGAGCGCTATGGTGGTGCGGCGCGGTCTGAATGCGACCGACTGGCATCGCATTTCCCTGCCCCACATTCTCTGGTGGAACACGGGAATCCTGCTGCTTTCGAGTGTCGCTATCGATCTGGCGCGGCGACTCTTGCGACGCGGAAAGCGTACGGAATTTAATTATGCCTGGACGGCCGGAACGGTGCTCGGCACGCTGTTCCTGATTGGCCAGGTGGTGGCCTGGAATCAGGTTGCAGGCGATGGCTTCCGATTGCAGCACAGCCTGAGCGCGGCGTTCTTCTATGTGCTGACGTGGGCGCATGCCGCACACGTGGTCGGGGCGTTGGGGGCGGTTGGATACGTAGAGTACCGGGCGGTGCGGTATCAGCTTGGTCCCGCGAACCGCACGGTGGTGGATGTGAGCGCGATGTTCTGGCACTTCCTGGATGTGCTGTGGCTGGGGCTGATGGCCCTGTTTGCGTTCTGGTCATGATGTATCTGGAAACATATCTTGAAACCAGGCAACGGCGCCTGACGGCTCTGTTCATCGTGGCTAACCTGGCGTTCTTTGCGACATTGCTTGCTGTCATGTTTTATCTCCGTTCGGTTTCGGTTGAGTGGCCGACGCCCTTCCATTTCGCTTCTTTACTGATGGTCTCGGCACTGACCATGTTTTCGTTGTGCGCCAGCGTGACGGCCGCGATCGGTGCGCACGCGGCACGGATTGAGCCGACGACTGAGCCGGCGGTCCGATGGATCGCCATCGCGATCTCGTGCTGGTTTGTGTTTCTGTTTCTCGAGATTGTCGAGTGGGTGCGGCTGGTGTATATGGAGCGACTAGGCCCGCACACTCTGTTTGGCGGCACGTATCTGATGCTCACCTGCACCCACTGGGTGGCCGCAACGGGCTGTCTGGGGTGGTTCTGTTATGTGGCTGCGGATGTCAAGAAGCGGGACATACTGGCAGCGGCTTTGTACTCACATTTTCTGAATGTGTGGTGGATCATCTTGGTGATCACGGTTTATTTCTTTAATGCGGACATTCAGGGTATATAGAGAAGGCGCGGCCGGGTGTCCGCGTCTCCCGGATCGTATATGAATTGGGCAGCAGCTAATTGGGCGGCCCAGTGCGTTATGTGTTACCGGACGGCGGCGGCTCAGTCCGTTGAGCGGGCGCGGGTTTTTAATTCCGGCATATTGATCCTGCTGATCCCGCCGATATTGGTGATTGGTGGAATATTGGCATGGGCATGGATCAGATCGCGTCAGAAATTGAGGGCAGCGGGAAGTCGGTAGCAACCAGCGCTGGTGCGATCATCATGCCTCCTTCCAGACCTCGCACCCGAATGGCCTGACCTACTTTCGTTGTGTTCTTCAGCAGGCGCACGGGGCTTTCGAGGAAACGGAAGTTCAGGACCGGCGTAGTGATCTTTCCGTTCTCGATCAGGAAGACGCCGTCACGCGTAAGGCCTGTTTGCTGGAGCGTTTGCGGATTGACTCCGCGGATGTACCAGAAATGCGTGATCAGTAAGCCGCGCTCCACGCCGGCGATCAGCGATTCGAGAGGGGTTTCCGTTCCGTCCAGCTGAAGGCTTCCACCGCCTCCAAAACCACCTCCGCCGCCTCTGCCACCGCCGCCCGGAGTGGGTTGTTTGCCGGTTTTGGTGGCCCAATAGCGGTCATACGCCAGGTTTGCGGTAACGCCTTTGTCGATCCAGGTGATGGCTTTGGCAGGGAGCAGGTCACCGGTCCAGGGTGAGGATGGCTGGCGAGGATCAAAGGGATCACTGCGCAGGGTGATGAATTCGGGGAAGAGCTTTTCGCCGAGCATGGTGCCGCCGCCACGCTTGCTGAGGAAGGTACGACCCTCTTCGGTGTTGCGGCCGGAGAAGCCGCTTTCGATAAGACGGACGATGTCGGCTGCAGCGGTTGGTTCGAGGACTACGGTGTAGTTGCCGGGATCGATTCTCTGTGCGTTTTTCCATTGAGCGCACTTCTCGCTGGCGACTGCTCCGAGTTTCGCGCTGTCGAGTTCGGCGATGCGGGTGGAGGGCTGCCCTGCCCAGCCGGAACTCGAGCCGTCAGCCATTCGGACAGTAGTTGTGAGCTGCGAATCGGCCGCCTCATGGAAACCGAAGAGACCGGTCTTGTTGGCGACGGCGGTTACGCGGTGAGTGCGCTCGATCAGTCCGGCAGCGACGAGCTTCTGTTTGAGCGCGATGTCAATAATGGTCTTGACGTGCGGGATCATTTCCGGAGCACGGGCCTTTGCGGTGCGTTCATCCAGATCGAAGGTTCGTGGGTATTGCTGAGGACCGAGGGCCGCGAGCCGCTCCGAGTTGGGCGGCGCGAGATTGGCGAGTTCCTCAGCCTTCTTCACGGCCGCGCGCAGGGAGGCGTCATCCAGATCGTCAGCGGCATAAGAGCCCGTCTTTGCATCGCGGGTAACCGTGACAGAGACGTTCTGGCGCAGGCCGAGCGAGGCGGTAGTGATGCCGTTGTTCGCGAAGCGTGTGTAGGCCTGTCCGGAGGCCGTGACCGATACCTGGCACTCGGGGAAGGTGGAGTATCCGATGACCTTCTGAGCAATTTTCTGTGCTTCGTCGCGGGTAAACATTAGTCAGTCACCAATACATTGATCTGACGGAAGCGCGTCGGGGAGCAACCGTGGCTGATGGAATTGATTTGGGTGGGTTCGCCTTTGGCGTCGCCGGTGGTGCCGTACTGACGCCAGTAAGAGGGTCCGGCGGTGCCGTCGCAGGACTGCCAGAAGTCGGGCGTGCGGCCCTGGTAGGCGACCTTGGAGATCATGCCGAGTTTCTTGCCGCCTTTGATTTCCCAGAAGGCGTCGCCGCCGAACTGGAAGTTATAACGCTGCTGGTCAATGGAGTAGCTGCCGCGTCCGTCTATGAGCACGCCGTCGTCAATACCTGCGATGAGGCTTTCGAGAGTGGTGTCGGAGGAGCCCGCCTTGAGATAGACGTTGGGCATGCGCTGGAAGGGCACGGTGGCCCAAGAGTCAGCCTGACTGCAACCGTGGGATTCCTTGTCGCCGACCAGGTGGGCCTGTTCGCGGGTGGTCTGGAAATTTCGGAAGATGCCTTTGTCGATGATGGTGAACGTCGAGGCCTTGACGCCTTCATCGTCATAACCAACGGTGCCGAGAGCGCGGGGTGAGGTGCGGTCACCTACAAAGGTGCAGTGTTCGCTGGCGATGCGCTTGCCAATGGTGGCGGGGGTGATGTAGCTGGTACCGGCGTAGTTGGCTTCGTAGCCCAAGGCGCGGTCGAGTTCGGTTGGATGCGCGACGCTCTCATGAATGGTGAGCATGAGGTGGTTCGGCATGAGGATCAGGTCCTTTTTGCCGGGCTTGACCGCGGGAGCGGAGAGGTGTTCGACGACTCCTCGCGGATGCGCTGGGCGTTCTCAAAGAGGTTCATTTCCGGCACATATTCCCAGCCGGCGGCGGCCTGCGTGGGAACGTAGCTGCGGCTGCGTGAAATGCCCGCCTGGCGGTCGACAGCGTTGGCGTCGAGATTACTGTAGATTTGAAGAATTAATTGCTGGATGGAGGAGCCTTCGGAGGAGGCGAAGTACTTGTCTTCGCTGCGCAGGTTGAGCGAAGCCGTGCTGCCGAAGACCTTCGAAATCTTTTTGATTTCCTCGGCGGCTTTGCGGAGGAGTTCGAGCTTTTCCTCGACGGGAACTTCGAAGGGATCGCGCTCATGCGGGGTCTCCCAACGGTCGCGGTAGGCTTTGACGGCAGCGAGTTCAATGGGCTTGGGCTGGATAGAGGCGTTGGCTTTGGCAATGATAACGGCCTCACCCGCAATGCGCGCGATTTCCTCTTTCGTGACAAGCGGCGAGGAGGCGAAACCCCAGGCGCCGTTGACGATGACGCGGACGCCGAAGCCGAAGCTGGCGTTTTCGCCGACATTAGGGACGGAGAGGGTTTTGCCTGTGCCGCGGTCGGGGGAAAGCCGGAGGCCTATGCGCTGGTCACGAAGGCGGACGATACGGATATCGGCGTAGGTGGCTTTGAGTTTTTTTGCTTCCGTGAGGGCTACGGCACCAAGCTTTTCGAGGTCAGGCGCAGGGGTTCGAGAGTCTTTGGGCGCGGCGAAAAGTTGACAGGCCAGAGTGGCCGCAGATGCCGCCAGGAAATGGCGTCGCGTAGGCAGGGGGGCGAGCATATGACTGGTCATTGTAGCTCACCCGTGATTGCTGCGGGTTCTTAATGGCGCGATTATCGCTGGAACGGGTTTGGGGGTCTTCCGGGGGGACTTTTGACGCCGGAAATGCGGGTAATTGGGTTCCGAATGGGTTCGGAATTCAGGTGTTTTCGTTTTACTTTCAACAATATGGACGGTTCGTTCAGGTGTTTTTGTATTCTCTGTGGAGGGGCGGTCGGATGCAATGGTCATGAGGGCAGGGTTGAGGCGACTGACGCATGCGTCCGCCCGGCGGCTGATGTGGCAGAGTATGCCTGGGCAGGGTTGGCTGGCGTCTATGATCGCGTTTTCGAATCGCCAGTAGTGGAGCAGGTAGATGCGCTCTCGGGCGACAAAGCGGATCAGGTATATTTCGGCGGTGTTGCGCGGCGGATACGAGGTGGCGAGTTCATTTATGATCTCGTCGTGTTCAAGGATTTCATCTGGGGTAAGGGTGTCGACTATCGCGAAGTAGTTGGGGTACCGGCGGGAGTTGGCGGAGGAGTTGCGTTTGCCCTGTGGGGTGACGGGGCCCCTGGATTTGGCGCCATTGGTGCGAGCGGCAAGTAGCTGGGCTGCGGAAGCAGTTCGTTTCAGGAGGCTCATACAAGTTCATTCTTATATGCGGCGGTGGGCGGAATGGGGTCTTCGCGGGATGGGATTCTCGGTAGGTTATTGTTTTTATAGAGGATAGGATTATTTTCGTTCTCGGTGACCGGATTTTGGGACGCGCGATTCGCGGACAACGCAGATGTGAGGAACTGTCTGAGGCCCGCCCGCGCAGCCGCGGGTGGCGTCATCTCAAAGTCTTCCGACCCCGCAGGCCTGGGCCATTGACTCTCGTCCAGACCAACCAGCAAATAGCTTGCTTGGCTTTGAGCCTGGAGGAATAAGTGTCTCCCTCAACGGCATGCCCGGCACCGATGATTAACGCCTGGCGCCACGCAGAGTGCGGCAATTGCACCCTCCGGCATTTCCGAAAGTCCGACCGCGCAGGATACGGTCGTCTCTCAGGGACAAATCTCGTCCGCACGGTAACTTGTGGCCGCCGCACCGCGCCTGGGCGCTCAACAAGCCACGCCGGGCAGCAAATC
>JAUZEU010000649.1 GCA_030838885.1 Bryobacterales bacterium
GCACTAGTATGTTTCTATAGCAACAAATAGTTCGGACATCGGTAAGAACCGACGGAACCATGCGCAAGCCGGCCTATCCCAGTTAAAGTGGAATCCTAAACTCATTACAGCCTCTCCTATAGCCGTAGCCATTAAGATCGTGTAGTCATACTTTCCGGCTTTATCCATAGCTATTTTGAAAGACGCTGCGGAGAACACTGTAAAGCCTGTCTACCGGTAAGAACAGTGACCCACGAACCGACGCCTGGCGCATCAGCGTGGAAGTTGAAGGCGACTTGTGGAGCGTTCGCGAGAGCCTTGCCAGCGGTGAGGGCTCTCATTCGCGCAGGAAGATCACCCCACAATGAAAGTCGCACCGCTCGCCGGAAGCCGCTATGGTGAAGTTTGAAGTTATAAAACCATTTGCGCCGGCGAATTGTCCTTCGCCGCTCTCGACGCGCCAACTGGCCGTCCCGGAAATCGTCCCGGCTTCAAAGCCCGACGTGAAATGGCCATGACCTGCGGTGGAAAACCGCAGGCTATGGCCCGTGCTGTCACCGAACATGATCTCACCCGTTTCCTGAAATTCATCGGGACCTGTCAGGCGCATTTCCGACTCGAAAAAGGCAAGTTCACCGTCTGAGGACTTGAGATCGGTTCGTATCCCGGAGGCTGAGATCAAGGTGGTGAGAACGCAACTCGCGGCGCTGCCTGTACTCCGCAGAGGCTGCGATTGATCGGTGGGTCTGGAGGTTTGCCCTCTTACCTGCATCATGTACAGAAGTTTGCGCATTCGTTCACCCGGTTTCTGCCAATTCCACATTGCCTGCTCGACGCAGCACCAAACTCAGTCATCCCCGCGCACGACTGAGCCCGTTACCGATGCCGGCTCTGGTGAAAAGTGTTTCTGCCGGCGTGCTGCCGGCGCGAGTCGTGGTTCACTACTCGACCCGTGCGCTTTCAGCTTCGCCCGGCACGCCTGTAGAGTTCGTCATTGCAATGATCCAGTATGTTCCAACAATCTCCTGATGTGTGCTTCGCCGACCATTCCTGTTGTGACCCCATCGGACCCCGACCTGCGACGTACATTTAAGCAACAGCACATTGGCCGAAACTCTTGCCTAACGACCAGGAGGGGGCAATTCATAGCTTCCTGGCTTACTCAATTCCAGCAGCGTCCGATTTCCGTCCTCCGCCTCGATTTCTAATACGGCTCCGGCCGCTTCAGACGGCAGAAGTGTACGAATGAGCGCTGCTGCATGTACCCCGTGCGTCAAATGCTCTTTGGCAGTTATCCCAAAGCTGATCCAGACGATGCGTTCACCGTCCTTCATATCCGCAGCGACACCATCGAACGGACGGTCTTCTGTCACTACCTGATAACTCGAATCGGAGCCTAATACCTCAAGGCGCGCGTGGGCTCCCCGATTTTCGCGCGTAAACTCAGCCAGAAACGGGCTCCATTGATCGCGCGGAATTTCCTGCGTATTCGGCTGATTGACTAGTGTCCTGGCATTGGTCATGCCATGTTCGAAGCACTTCTCCGGCCATAAGAGTTCGTCAGTTCTTCGGTTTGAAGCACCCTCCCATCCTTGGAGATGTATGCGACCCACCGATCTGGTCGGCTGTTCTGAAGCGAGATCTTCGCAAATAAACAGGTCGAGAGCAGCGAGATAGTCGGGGAACACCACCAGGTCTCATACAACCAGTCAATTTCCGCTCAATCGATCTGTAGCGAGGTGACGGTCAGGTCAGCACGTTACCCTGCAGGCCGGAGCCGGGTGTCTGGGCGTCCTTACCCTGCGACAGGCCTGCGGGGGAGCATCTCACCATTGGAAGCGTGCTACAAGCTGACCGTTTCGAGGGGAAAGAAACGTAGATCCATTATTGATGCGTCCGAAGCCAGAGACAGTCTGACCGTTGGTGACCTTCTGAGTGGCAGCCGCGTTCGTCGAATCCGGCGCATTCAGATACGTTCGGTTGAACGGGTTGAAAAACTCCGCGCGAAGCTGGAATGTCATGCCTTCCCGGAGGGGAAAGCTCCTGCCAAGGCTGAGCGATTCATCGGGCCGCCGCGCTCCTCGGTAATCGTTGTAATAGGCCGCTGACGTGCCAAACTGGCCTGCCGGCGGATCCACCCAAGCTTTCGGATTCAGAATGAATGTGCTGTTGGGGTCGAAGCAATGGCAATTCAGGTCCTGGAGAAAAAGTGGTTCGCCGGGTACGCGATTGGCAAATGTTGCAGCGCTTGTGTTGCGGAAGAGCAACGCGTTGAGCGCGTTGTTTGCGGCCGGAGCCAGAATCGGCAAGCCGCTTGAGTATCTCAAAATACCACCTGCCGTCCAGTCGCGAATTACGGCCTTTATCCATCTCGTGGGACCGATCGCCGGCAATTGGTAGCTGAAGCCGGTGACAAGCACAAGAGGCTGAGAGAAGGCAGAGATGTACTTTTGCAGGCTGCGATTATAGACATCGTTAACGGGAACTGCGCTACCTGTCTCAGCCTCTGCACCCGACACGAGTTCTTTCTGCCATGTGAATGCCGAACTCAGGGTCAGGCCATGAGAGTAGCGTTTGGTAAGTTTGACCTGCAGCGAGTCGTACCAGTTATTGCCGAGCGGAGCCCACCAGACAGGAATGCTGCCGAACTGCGGGAACGGGCGCAGCGTTTGTCCAACGGTCAGAGAGAGCGGATATCCGGCGTATGGGGCCTTGAAGCCCCGTGACTGCGCCAAAGCGGAATCGAGACGCGATGTGAGCAGAGTTCGGTCGGCCGGGTTGTTGATGTCCAGGCCAGCCGCCGCGATTCGCTTCGCAGTCGAGCCGTTCAGATCAATCAGGGAATTAGCCTGCAACCACGCGCCCCGGTTTCCCACCCATGCTGCTTCCAGAAGAAGATCCTTTGTGATCTCACGCTGAAGACCAATGCTCCATTGCATGATTCGGGGAGGCCGCCCGCCATTGGGGTCAATCCAGTAGGGGGGCGTGTTGATCTGGCCCGGGTCCGGACGAATGCCTGGATTCAGCGAGGCCGCATACAGTGAAGCCGGATTGTATTGGAGTCCATTTCGGAGCACAGTAGCTGCGTCTCCGTACGAAGGCGACGTGAAGGAAAGCTGGTTAAAACCCACCCCCAGTACGGGCGAGTTCGTGATGTAGTTATAAGATCCGGTCGTTCCGTACGTAATACCCCAGCCGGCACGCAGCACGGTTTTGGAATCGAGCTGGAATGCAATGCCAAGACGTGGGCCGAGTGCGTAGGGATAGGTCTTCGTAAAGCTGCAATTGCAGCGCCCCTGACCATACCCGGAATAAATGGTTGCTCCCGGCAGGCCGCCGGCGGCGGGGTTTGGTGTTGAAGGCGAGAATTCGGCGAGGCGGTCGTGGATCTCGCCTCCCTGGCTCTGCCGGTCATATCGCAGCCCGTAATCCAGAGAGATCTTTCGCGTTATCTTCCAGGTATCCTGGACGAAAATCGACCACGAGGTCTTCCGGAACTGCGGATCCTGCGGGCTGTTCACGGTAGCGTTATTGACAGCGCCGAGCAGGAAGCTGGCGTACGGAAACCCGACGTTGCCTCCGCCCAGGTTCTGTCCGTTAGTGGACGGGAGCCCGGATTCCACAGCGGTAAAGTTATAGATCCCCTGACTGCCCCTGGTATTGCGGTCAGTGAACGCGTCAATTCGAAACTCCGCACCGGCCTTGTATGTGTGACTGCCCTGCACAAGGGTCGCGTTCAGGATCGCGGTAGGTTTATCGGTGAAGTATGAATTCGCATTCGAAGGTCCGAGGCTGTTCGCCGTGGTGCCGCCGAAACCTCCATATGATGACAGAAGCCCATTGATGCGCGGGAAGCCCGCCGGATTAGTGGCACTGCCCACCAGCCCCAGAGCGCTTACGGCGTCGTAATCGAGGACGCTCGACGGCGAAGTATCGGGGTTATGAAATCTCTGCTCCCCGATGCCGGCGTGAATGAGAAATGTCGGAGTGACGGTTTGATCATAGTTCAGCCGCACCGTGGTGGATGAAACATGCTTGTCACGGAAAGCTGTAACAGGTGCCGGCAAGCCGTCCGCGCTGCTGTACTCGTGGCTCGTGTAATGCTGTACGTAAAAAGACAGCTTTGAACTTCCGCTGAAACTGTGATCGACTTTTACGCCATCAATTATTTGCGTCCTGGGATTCGGGGCGAACTGTGAGTAGTTATTTACGACACCCGGGTTGGTGGGCAGCGGAATCAGGTTCTGAATCCGGAGCGCTACCGGATCGAACATACTCGCCGGAATCAGGTTATTCGGGAAAGGATCGCGGACGACGGCCCCATTTTCAACGCGTTGGGTTGCAGGGTTGTAAATGGTATTTTCGAAAATCGGCCGCCCAAGTGGATCGACCGCAAGTTGTCGTCTCGTCAGCGCGGAGCTGAAGTCTCCGCTTCTCATAGCAAGGGTGGGAACTGTGATCAGTTGCCCGGAAATTACCTTTCTATCGACATACGCTTCCAGGTTGAAAAAGAAGAATGTCTTATCGCGGCCATTGTAGATCTTCGGGATAACCACTGGTCCGCCCAGGGTGCCCCCGAAGTCATTCTTCTTGTTGGGCGGACGAATCAGATGCCCATTGCCGCTGTCGGTAAAAGGCTGTCCGGCATTCAGGTCCTCGTTGACGAAGTAATCGTAGACGGCGCTGTGGAAGCGGTTAGTTCCAGATTTGGCCGTGAAGTTGAACAGGCCGCCGCTCACCTGTCCGTATTCCGCAGCGAAATTGCTGGTCTGCAGCGTAAATTCCTGGATGGCTTCAACCGATGGCTGATTGTGATTTGTGGTAGCCTGTGTCAATCCGTTTGTCGCGTCCTGTCCCTCGAGCATGATCTTGAAAGATGTGTTCGGCGCCCCGTTGATGCGGATGGTGTTCTGGCTGCCTGGCTGGATCCATGCACCGGGCGAAAGCGCTACAAAAGCCAGAGGATTGCGTATCGCACCGCCCTGAGTGGCTGCGAAATTCAGCGGAAGAGCGTTGATTCGCTCGGAACTGATGGTGGTGCTCTGTTCGGCGCTCTCCGTTTTCAGGAGTGTCGCGTCTGCACTGACCGTAACCGATTCCGAAGCCGCACCCACCTGTAGCGCGAGATCGATACGCGCTGTCTGGGCCACCTCCACTGTTACGCCGCTCTGTATAAGTTTCTTAAAGCCGGGAGCCTCGACTGTAATGTTATAGAGGCCGGCGGGGAGCGAGGGGATGGTGTAATTGCCGGTTGCTGTGGTGACCGTTTGATACTGGGCTGCGGTCTCCGCATGAACGGCTGTAATAGCGACGCCCGGAACAATCGCATTTGCCGGGTCGGTGACGGTGCCTGTGATGCTTCCGCGATCACTCTGTGCCCAGAGAGCCGAAACTATAAGACAACCTGTTAGCAAGGCAGACAAGATTCGCATCGAGACTCTCCTAAGTGAAGAACGGCAGGCCGCAGCGAAGGCTATCAGAGGTCAGAGGTGAAGTCAACGGTCCTGTCGTTAATTGCCGGTGCCACATGAGAATATCCTCTTCGTGCCCGGTAGAGATGTCCTCTTGACGAAATCAGGCTGGAGAGGTGAAAGAACAAGGACAGAGACCGTCTGATGGTATTGAAAAAAGGCTCAGAAGAAGCTAAGCGGGAAGCCGGGGATCACGGCTCGTCAGGTGCGGCGACTCCTGGCACGTTTGAAGAAGGATGGCGACAGGGCGGTCATTCACAAGCTTCGCGGGCGTCAGTCGCATCGCCGTCCGGATACCAAAACGCGCGACGAAGCCGTGCGGATTCTGCCGCTGGAGGTGTATCGGGGTTTCGGTCCCACTCCGGCCAGCGAGTATCCGGAAAGCAAACACGGTCTGAGGATCGGTCGGAAAGCGTTACGAACGCTCATAACTGGCGCGGGATTATGGCGGGCCTGCCGTCAGAAACCGGAGAAGCCGCACCACTGGCGACAGCGTCGTAGTCACGGGGCGAACTGGTGCAGTGGGACACCTCGGTGCACCACTGGCTGGAAGGCCGGGGCGAGAGGCTGTATCGCATCCACATGATCGACGATGCCACCGATGATCGACGATGCCACCAGCGAACTAACAGGACGTTTCGTCAGATCCGATTCCACCTAAGAGAACATGCGGCTGTTGTGGACCTGTCTGGAAACGGCGTGGCCGGCCTCTGGCGTTCTGTACCGATAAGGCAAGCCGTTTGCGCACCGCTCCGAAGACGCCGCGAGACCAGAAGGAACTGCCGCGGGACGAACGCGAACCTTCGCCGCCGCACAGATAGGTCGGGCGCTCGGCGAGTTGAGCATCGTGTGGATTCGGCGCTCACTCGCCACAGGCCAGAGGCAGGGTGGAACGAGGCTTTGGTGCCGCTCAGGATCTCCTGGTGAAAGGCTTGCATGTCGCCGGAGCGCAGACACCCGACTAGGCGAGCCACCACCCTCACCTGCACATCTCCAACAAGCCGGGAAAACCAAATCGCGCCCACCCGCGTTCAGGTTGTCACGTATCCGCGCGTCAAATCATCAGATGAAGTCAATTCGGAAGATCCAGCCGGCTGTGGGACTATCGTTGTTCGGCCAGCCCGGATGGATGCCGGCATCACAGCTGATCAATTTACCGTCGTGCATCACAAGCGCGTGCGGGTCACAGGAATTCGGCACGAAGTCCACGGTCTCCAATACCTTACCGGTCGCAGCTTCGTAACGGACCAGACCAGGCCGCCCCTCACTGTAATTCTTA
The DNA here is from genome assembly GCA_030838885.1 of Bryobacterales bacterium. Taxonomy (GTDB): domain Bacteria; phylum Acidobacteriota; class Terriglobia; order Bryobacterales; family Bryobacteraceae; genus BOG-234. Next base: position 6,730 of record JAUZEU010000649.1, read on the forward strand.
CTGTCGTTGCCGACGATCTGCCAGATGCTCCCGTTATCCCAGGCAATGTCGTGGTAGCGCACCCGATCCGGAGCCTGGTAGAACGGAATCATAAATTCCGGCTCCCATGTTTTGGGGTCGACTCGAATATTTCCACGAAGGCGCAATGACGCGATCCACAGCTTGCCGTCTTGCCACATAGCGCCATGGCAACCACCGCCGTCGTTGGCCGGACCGAGCGGTATCTGGCGGTGGCTGACAAGCCGGGAGTTCATGTCAACCTGAAAGACTCCTTGCGGAGGTGCATTTGCGACCATCCAGATATATCCGTCTCCCACTGCCATCCCGCTCGTGTTTCTCGAAGGAGTCGTCACCGACTTCAACAGCTTGCCATGCCAATCGACAAGCCAGGCTTTTTCGTCCAGGGATTTCGGCTCGGGCAGGTGATAAGCGGCAGCTTGCGCGCCGGACAGCTTTTGCTCGGCGACCCACAACCCCTCCGGCGCGACGGCAAGCCCGTTGGGAAATCCCTGCGGGCTTTTAAACAGCTTCGTTGTTTTCGCCATGCGGGATGGAACCCGTCCATTCCCTCCGGCGCGACCGCCGTCCTTGCGCCCGGGGACCGACCCTTGTTGCGCAAGGGCACTTGATTTCGACAGGGCCAAGGCGGCCCCGATGCCACCCGCCACGAATTCCCGTTTTGTCATAAGCTCTCCGTAGGCCTGCTTTACCGCACCGGCAGGTTGCTCTGCCAGTCACGTCAATTGACGTCGCAAATTATATAACAGTTAGTGCCAGGAAGCGAGACAGAGGAGCCACCTGCACGGCACGGGTACACTCAAGAAGAGGCATGTCGCCACAGGCTCATAGGTGGGCCGCTCTCGGGTCGCTGTGCTTAAAGCGCTGTCGATATTGAGTGCGGGAGATAGTCGCCTCGCACGATGCCATTGGTCGTGTGATCTGCAACGAAAAGTTCGCGTCCGAACTGGCCTTTGCGGTTGCTGGGCCAAGGCTACGCCGCAGTGGGCGAGCGTGGAATTACAGAGCAGCTCAAAGCCTGCTCACTCCTGTCCATGACACTGTCGGCTTGTAAGTACGCCAGATCTCATCAGCAGACCGCTTTCCGGATTGCGCCCGTCCTCCAACATTCGTTTGCAGTCAGGAGTTTTCGGCGTCTATTAACATCTGAATGGAAAGGGACGGTTCTTCTATATCGCAACAGCGGCTTTAAATAATTCGTCGCTCCCGAGAGCCATTACTGCTCAGCACTTGCAAAAAATGCGTCCAGGAACTTCAGCTTAATGCCGCATCGCGAGAACTTAAGCGAAGTATCGAGGCCATCGCGGAAGAAAACATTGAAGACGGCGAGAACTGCCGTGATCAAACCAAGCGACGACCGGATTCACGAGTCTCTGATTATGATGCGCCAAATCGACTGCCCAGTGGAACGTAAGTCTTCGCCGGTTGCGGCGGTGACTATATTAGCCGCCTCGGTGGCCTTCATCATCGCCATATTGGTCCGACGCTGCATAGGGAGTTCTCGTCCGCCCGCTTACGACCTTTGCAGCAGAGCCCCCAATTTCGCCGCCGACGAATCACCGTGGAACGGAACCGCCGATTGCGAATACACCAACTATGTCGAGACAGGTTGCAATAGATCCCCTGCGTGCCTGATGTCGACCATCCTGCCTTCGTTCAAAATAGACTCCCGCGCCGCCTCAATCACCAATTCGTTGTAACTACTGTTTCCCGGAGTGGCCATCACACCTGCGGCATCGAATTCCCTTAAGATCTGCTGTCGCTCATCGAGGTTCCGGGCGGATTCCACCCGGATGCAGCTCTGGATAATGTACTCGACGGAACGGTATCCATAACCGACCGGCGTGAGGCCCGGTCCACCCAGATCCACGTACTGGAAGTAGTCCGGGCTTGGCTCCGCGTAGATCGTTGCGCCCGGATCGCCGCTCTTCCGCGTATAGGCATACTTCAGGCCACGATACTGGTCCGAATGCGAGATCAAGGCGCCATCATCTTCGCCATTGCAGTACATGACGAGCCCCTGCGTGTTAGTGCCCGGAGCATTGTCCGGAAAACCGAGGGCGTTCTGCACACTCAGGCTGGCTCCGTTATTCCAAATAACTCGTGCGTCAGTCCAAAGAAAACCTTCGTTTCCGTTGGGAAACCGATCCGGAATTCCATACACACTGACGCCCACTGGCAGCAGCCCCGTGATGAAGTGCACCAGGTCCACGTAATGGCAGCCAATGTAGGTGAACGCATCCGTATTCCCGGTGGTCATCCAGTTCTGGAAATTCGAATGGCGGTAGTAAGATTTCTCGAGAAGCCAGGCCGATCCAAGTTTGAATTCACCGAAAAGTCCGGCGTGATATTTGCGCCGGGCCATCAGGCTGCGGTCGTCGAAGCGTTTATGGTATTCGATGCCCACAACGAGGCCTCGCGAATAGGCCTCCCGCTCGATCTCCAGCGCCTCCTCGTGCTTCAGGACAAGCGGCTTCACCGCGCAAACGTGCTGATTGTGTCGCAGGGCCGTCATGATTACGTCGAAGTGCAGATGGTCGGGCACCGCGACGACCACGATGTTGCGCGGCGCCATACGGGTAATCAGCTCGCGGAACAGATCCGGCTGAGCCAGATCCGGATCGGCGCTATCCGGGTATGCCCGGAACGTCTGCCCCGGGAACGCCTCGGCCAGCCCTGCTCCGGATACCAGTGGCTGCAGGTCCCTGGTCCTCAGGGCGCAAACGGCGATCTCGCCTATGCGGCCCTGCCGCTGCATGTGATAAACAGAGGGTAGCAGCTGATCATGCGTGATCATGCCTCCGCCAACGATAAGGATCTCGGGTCTTGTCATTTACGCTACGGCCGTCCTCTTGTTCACCGCCTCGGAAAACACCTCTTGCAGAACCGAGATTCCCTCGAGAATGGCAGCTTCGTTAATTACCAACGGCGGTGCGATCTTCACCGTGGCCCCGCCAAAGCCAACAGGACTGAACATGAGCACACCATTTTCGATGCATCGCTCGACCACTTCCCAGGCAAGATCGCCGTCCGGCTCCTGAGTACCGGGCCTGACGCAGGCAACACCAGCGACCAGGCCTTTCCCGTCGACCCTTCCGATCTGGGGGAACCGGCTCTGCAATTCGTGTAACCTGTCGTGCAGGACCGCACCTACCTTGCGCGCATTCTCAGTCAGCTTCTCCTTCACCACAAGTTCAATAGACGCCAGGGCTGCAGCACAGCAAACCGGGTTCCCCGTGTGAGTTGAAGTCATGCTGCCTGCGGGATGCATGTCCATTGCGTCCGCCCGTCCGGCGACCGCCGAGATCGGCAGCGAACTGGAGAGGCCCTTCCCGAATAGCGCAAGGTCCGGCACAATGCCGTAATGCTCGAAGCCCCAGAGCTTCCCGGTGCGACCGAAGCCCGCCTGCACCTCATCGCAAACCAGAAGCGCGTTATGCTCGGTACACCATTGCCGCAGTGCCTGCATGTACGCCGGAGGCGCGAATGCGGCGCTGCCACCTTGGTACGTCTCAAGCATGACCCCGGCAACGTCTCCCGGGCGCACATCCAGCTGTCTCAGGGCTTGCTCGAATCCGGCAAACGTGTTGTCGTTCGTGCGGAACCCATCCGGGAAGGGAACCTGCGCAAAACCGGGGTCAAGATTGACGATCCAGTCTTTCAGGCCAGGAATACCACCAGCCTGTTGCGATCCGAGCGTGCGGCCGTGGAACGACTTGTCAAAGGAGACTATTACATGTTTGGACTGCCCCCCGACCCGCATACCATGGGTTCGGCAAAGCTTGATGGCGCATTCGACTGTCTCCGAGCCCGTCGTCAGCAGGAAAATCTTCTTCAGGGGCGCGGGCAGCATTGCGGCCAGTGTCTCGACCATCCGCATGCGTATCTCACTCGGGAAGCAGTAGTTCGTCAGCAGTTTTGAAGATGCCTGCTGCACGATGGCGTCCACGATCTCCTGGCGTCCGTGCCCCGCGTTGGCGATCAGGACGCCCGAGGTCCAGTCGATCCACTTATTGCCCCAGGGATCGTAAACCTGGAAGCCTTCGGCATGGTCCCAGATGACCGGCGGCTGGCCGCGCATCGCGACAGGTTCATACGCCTGCAGCTTCGTGAGAACAGGAACGGATTGCGGTACGGGGAAGTCGGTCACAATTCTGCGAAATGGCGTCTCAATGCGGGACACACGCCTGGGTGTAATGCTGTATTCTCTGGCCATAGCAACTTTAATCGGTATTTGTATCTCTGGAATCGGTCACTTACGCCGGGATGCTCAGGCGGAAACCGGATGATCCAAAATCTGCTCGTTTTTCCGGTCCCAATACATCTTCTTCCCCTCGCGATAACTCCGGTTCGCCATCACAACAGCCACCGCGTGGGCGAACCCGGTGTCGATGTTGCCGTTTGGCGCTTTACGGCTGCGCATGCACCTGATCCAGTCGTCCGTGTGGTATTTGAGATTGTCATCCTGGTCGACAGGCGGCGCCGTCGTGCTCCCGGGGATCGTCACGAGTTCCGGTTTGGCCTTGCCCGTTTTCAAATCGAAGACCACGTTCGATCCCCACGCACTTTTCGTTTCGGCCACGAACCACCACTGCGGGCTGCCTTCGCCGCCTGGAGAGTAAAGGGTTCCGTGTGTGCCGCGGATGATGGTGTGATCCCCGTACCCGCTGCCGAAGGTGGTGCCGTAGGTATAAAGGACCTGCTTCTCTGCGAAGGTCGACATGCACTGGAAGGTATCGGGGTTCTCGCGGACATCATGCCAGGCGAAGATACCGCCGTTCGAGACGGTGTCATCCGGGATGAACGTGTCCAGATAGAAGTGTGCGAGCCCGGAGCCGTGGCTGTACCATTGATCCGTGATTCCGCCCGAGAAGTCCTTAAAGATGCGGAACTCGAAGTAGACGCGCGGGTCAAATGGACGCGACGGGCGCCCGAGCAGCCAGCGATTCCAATCTGTGTCTTGCTCGCGAATTGCCGCGATGTCGGGGTTCTTCGGTATGTCCCAGCGCGGGCCGTTGAAGTTCCAGTCCTGGCTCACGGACACGATTTTGCCTAACTTCCCGCTCCGCACAATCTCGCGTACTCTTTGCTGATAAGGGTCACTTAACCATTGCGAGCCCATTTGCACCACCTGCTTGCTGGCGCGGACAGTGTCGCGTGCAAGCTTGGCATCGTCAAGCGTGTTCGCCATGGGCTTCTCGCAATAACAATCCTTGCCTGCCCGCACCACTTCGGCCAGGATCCTGGCGTGCTGGTGATCGCCGGTGCCGATCATTACCGCATCCAGTTCTCGGTCGGCCAACAGTTCCTCGGAATACTTAAACGTTTTCGGGAGAGCGCCAAACAGTTTTTGCACGTCGGCTGCGGCTCTTTCGCGGTTGACGGTCCAGAGGTCGCACACGCTGCGGAGATCGAATTTCGGGTCCGTTGCGAAGGATTTCTTCAGCATCTGGCGGTGGCCGCTGGCCCGATGCCCACAGCCGATCTCGCCAATCTGAATCCGATCGTTCGCACCGATGATCCGTGCATAGGAACGCGCCGTAAACGGCAGTGCTGCAGTGACGGCTCCCGCGATTAAGCTCCTTCGTGATACCGCTTTCGTCATTCGAAGTCTCCTTTTAAATCAAGTCCCGCACACCGCTCGCCCCGACCCGGGTCTCCTGACCTGTTCGGATCAGGAACAGGATGCTCATGGTGGCAAGCAACGGCATGAGCCCGGCGACGATAAACGCCGGAACATAAGAAAACCGATCTACAAGCGCACCGATCAGCAATGTGAATACGGTGGATACCGCGCCGGCGCCAAGCCCGCTCAAACCTGTGACAGAGGCGACAACATCCGGCGCGAACAGGTCGGACGGCAGCGTGAGGCCCATCGTGGACCAGGCCGCATAGCCGAAAAGAGCAAAGCAGATGAGTGTCAGCGCCCAGAAGGGTCCCTCCACCAGAGCGGCAGGTATTCCGGCCAGCATGGGAATGCAACTGAATACACAAACGCACTTTCGGGCGCAAATGACAGACATTCCCCGCTTAATAAGTGCTCCTGAAATGAAACCACCCGCGAAGTTGCCGGCATCCGCTGCCACGAACGGAATCCACGCGAATAAAGCGATCTTCTCCAGGCTGAAGCCACGCGTGTCACTCAGATACTGGGGCAGCCAGAACACGTAGAACCACCAAACGGGATCCGTTAGAGATCGACCGATCACAATGGCCCACGTCTCGCGTTTCTTGAGGATCGGCAGCCATTGGCGGGCAGCCTGCTGCCGGGGAACGTCCCGTTTCTCACCGGCATGCGCGGCCCGGGCTGGCGCGGGATAGACAACCAGCCACCACGCCAGCCACGCAAAGCCCAGCGCTCCGGAAAACGCAAATGCGGAGCGCCAGCCAAAATGAATGGCAATCCACGGGATGCAAATGGCAGCCAAAGCTCCGCCGACACTCGATCCGCTATCGAAGATGGCAACAGCGAGGCCGCGTTCCTGTGGTGGAAAGCATTCCGCTACTGCTTTACTGGCGCCGGGCCAATTGAATCCCTCG
>JAUZEU010000666.1 GCA_030838885.1 Bryobacterales bacterium
CCATCGCGAAACTCCTTTTCGTGTGCTTGGCGGCTCACGTATCGGAGTTTCCCCGATGGACTCCTGCAAATGTCAAACTCTTGCTGCCTCCCCGGCAGAGCCGGGGGATCTCCCCTGTTGGTTTAGAAGCATAGATTGCTACGCCATGGAAATGGCCGCCGGGCGATTCGGAGCCGTACGCGCCGGATCGATACGCGTTCGTACCACCAGGCGTGTGCACCACCTCGGGAGGGTAGGAGTCGTAGTTCACAGGACTTCTGGGTTCCACGACCTCAAAGTCCAGTTTGGCGTACCTCTTCTCCAGTACCAAACGCTCGGGAGTTTGCGGGCGGGGATACTGAACGGCGACGTAACGGTCGGAATGCGTGACATAACCGAGGCCGCCGTCGGATACCTTCTTCAGCTTCGCCTGCTTGATCGCCTCAATACGGGCGCGCACCTGAGAGACCAGTTCGTCCTTTTTGGAGGCCGGAAAATAGACGATCTGAGGGTTTTCCGGATCCGCGTCGACCAGCTTCAACTGAAACTCCGTCAGATTGTCGATCACGATCTCGGCGGGTTTGAACCGGGGTGAATGAGTTTTGAAACCGATTCCGTCACATTGGATCGCCCCGCTCGTATATTCGTATGGCCGGTGAATGAGTAGCGCCCCCGCAATCGCGCGCTGCGGGCTGGCGGATGCCGCAGCCGGCGGCAGAAAGCCGATTCTGCCTGATGTGGGACGGTAAACAGACGGCCCATTCCCGGCCACGCCTGCCGGCGACAGCGCCGCAGCGGGACGGTAAACCGGGGGTGCCGGTACCCGCGCGGGTACCGGGACGTAAATGAGAGGTTGCCCCGGCATCGCACGCTGAATACTGGCGGATGCCGCGCTTGCTGACTGACGGTACGCGGCGGGATTGTAAACCGGGGCGCGGCCACCGGTACGCGTGACAGCATATACAGGGGTGGTGCCCCACGCTTCGCACGCTGTACGCTGGCAGAGCCCATGCCCATGGACAAGATGCCGATCCTCCTCACTGGCCGATGATCAACCGGTGCCCAATTTCCGGCCGAGCCTGGCAGCACAGTAAAGGGAGGCGCGGAGCCCGCACGCAGCACCGCCTGAGCGCTCCCCTGTTGAATGCAGCCAGGTGCGGCTGGGCGAACCGGGAGCGGGAGGCTTTTCATACGAAAGTCTGACTTTGATACATCACATCCAGGTTGCGTCAGCCAACGTAGTCATATAGGATACGCCGCGTTTCACCAGCGATTCCCGAATCGACGGCCAGACAGCAATGGCTCTTCCATCGCCAGCCAGCCTGTTTGAACGGAAAGGGCGTGACACTCGAGGCGATGTTGACGTCCATCGTCTGCGATAGTCTGCTGCGAGTCGCGGAGTGGTAACATCGCCGCGAGGTGAAATATGTACCGGCTGAGTTTGATTTTGTTGCTTGCCACCGGAGGCACGGCGTTCGCACAGGGCGAATGGATTTCGCTGTTTAACGGGAAGGATCTCACCGGCTGGGAGATTGGAGGGAACCAGAGTAATTTCCAGGTCCGGAATGGTGCGATGGTCGCCAATGGCCCTGTCTCGCATGCGTTTTACGATGGACCCGTGAACAATCACGATTTCAAGAATTTTGAACTGATGGTCGACGTGATGGCCGCTCCGAACTCGAATGGAGGCATCTACTTTCATACGGAGTTCCAGCAAGGCGGTTTCCCTCGCAAGGGTTTCGAAGTGCAGGTGAACAACACGTATGAGCGGGATCCCGTCAAGAGCGGCAGCCTTTATCACGTGAAAGACGTGGGGGCGGACGAGATCCGGGGAATCACGAAGGACAACGAGTGGTTCACCGAGCACATCATCGTGCAGGACAAGACTGTGACGATCAGGCTGAATGACAAAGAGGTCGTGAAGTGGACCCAGCCGGCGGACTGGAACGGAGGGCGCGAGGGACCCGGGCGCGTGCTCGGCCATGGCACGATCGCGCTGCAGGGGCATGATCCGAACAGCACTGTCCATTACAAAAACATCCGGATCAGGGTGCTCCCGTAGCGCAAATGCGGGTAAGCAGGGCGGCAGACCCGACAGTAACGCCCTCAAGCCCGTCTTCGCCAACGAAGAATCCCAAAAGCTGCTAATCCGATCATTGTGAGTGCGGTGGAAGTCGGCTCCGGAACCGGCGCTTTGTAAGCAACCTGGACCCCGCTACCGGGGTGATTGTTGGAGCAACGCTGTTCCATCCCGTGCGGAGAACCACAAATGACGGGGTGCTGCGCCTGGGATATGTTGGACGGATTTCACCCGAGAAGAGCGTCCGCTTCCTCAAAGAGCTGGAGAGGGCCTGAAAGCAGCAGGTGCGCCGCCCTTCCGGTTTCTCGTGATTGGCGACGGCAGCGAACGCGAGTGGCTGCTCCGCAATCTGAGCGCGGCCGATATCCCAGGCATCCACCGGGGAGAGGATCTCGCGCGTGACTATGCCAACATGGACGTCTTCACCTTTCCGTCACGTACCGACACTTTCGGCAATGTGGTGCTCGAAGCCCTGGCGTCGGGTGTTCCGGCAGTGGTTACGGATGCGGGCGGCCCGAGGTTTATTGTCAACGACGGTGTGAGCGGCTTTGTGGCCCGAACCGGCGCTGAATTTGTCGAGCGCACGGCGCTGCTGCTCGGCGATGTGGCGCTGCGGTCGAAGATGGCACTCGCGGCACGGGAGCAGGCCTGTAAGGAATCCTGGGACGAGGTGTTCAGGTGGGTTTACCAGGGATACGACGTAGCCCTGGCTAATCGCAGCGTGAGCGACGTGCTGTTCATGCCGCAGTATCAGGAGCCACTACGGATGCGCATTATCGAGAATATGTGCGACATTCTGCAGGACGATCCGAACCACGGCATGGGCTGGGTGCGCTGGAGCGACCGGGTTTTCTATCTCACCGACACTGGCGTGGTCAAATCGCTGAACGAACTGTGGGACGGCGGATTCCCCGGAATCGTCAATCAGTTTTCGTGAGCCTGGTGAACCTGGTGAAGCACCGGCGGGTAAGATCCGCTCTGCGCGTCGCGCTCGACGACCGTCAGGAGTTCGTGCGGTGAGCGGTGTTTTCCACTGAGCTAGAGGTAGTGAGGCACCATCTCGCGCCAGTAACGGGCGCGATGGGCCTCGCCCGGCCAGATGGCAAGCCGGTGCGGAATGTTCTGAGCAGCGAGCGAATGGCTCAACACGCGGTTGCTCTCATGAAACGGATCCTGTTCGCCGACTGCGAGGGTGATGTCCATGCGGCGCATGGGGTCGAGGAAGCAGGGGTCTCTCAGGTTGGGTAGAAAATGGTTTGGCGTGTTGAGGTAGACGTCCTGGTCGTAGTGTCCGCTGAACAGATCCGTGAACGGACCGAAGGGACGGGTAAGATCATATCGCCCGCTGAGCGCCACGATCTTGCAGAACAGTGAGGGATGGCGTAGCGCCAGGTTCATCGCGTGGTAAGCACCGATCCTGCAGCCGTGAACGATCAGCGAGGGTGCGCCATTTTCCGATCGCGTCGGGTTTTCCGACAGCATCTTTTCCGACAGCATCAGGGGAATCACTTCCTGGATGATGTAACGCTCGTACTGAAGGTGGCGATTCACGCGGGCCGGTGGAGGAGCGCAGTGGCAGTAAAGGCTCTCGGAGTCTACGCCATCCACGCAGAACAGCCGGATGTAACCGCCCTCGATGGAGTGACGGAGTGCGTCAACCAATCCCCAGTTCTCGTAATCATAGAAACGTCCTTCACGGGTGGGAAATACCAGGACCCCTGCGCCCCCGTGTCCGAATACCAGAAGTTCCATATCGCGGCTAAGATTAGGGCTGAACCACTTGTGGTATTGGCGTCTCACTATCACTACCGTACGGAAACTTTGTTCCAGATTAAAGTTCAGTCCGTGAAGATTTGATTGCGATACGGTGCGAGAAGACGACCCCAAAGGCGGTAACCTTCCCGGTTCAGATGAAGACCGTCCTCGCGGAAAAACTCGCCTCGCGGTTTGCCTGAATCATCCAGCATGGCCGAGAACACGTCGACATAATAACCCGAGGGGATAGACTCGATTTCACGACGAACCAGATCGTTGAAGCAACGGATGCGACCGACAATGGGATAGCGCGCCGGGCTGGGTTTTACTGACACAAAGCCGAACGGGATGGGTCCCAGAGAGACTGCGACCTTTTCCGCGAACGAACGGAACCAGCCAAGAACCTGCTTCAAAGTGCGTCCGTCGCCGAGGTCATTGTCGCCGGCGTAAAGCAGCAGGGAGCGCGGGTTCTCGGGCGGCACCAGGCGCAGGAAAAAGTGATCGCAGGCTTCGAGGGTGGAACCGCCAAAGCCAAGGTTCAGGATGCCGGGGTTGAGATCCTCGGGGAGCGTTTCCCAGAGGCGGATCGAGGAGCTTCCGTAGAACACCGGCGGCCGGTCTTTAGCTGCGCGGCAAGCTCGCGCGCTTTGCAGTGCACGAACTTCAGCCTCGTACCATTCCATGTTTTCCAGCGTACCGGATAGCCTCGCGAGGAAGACCTGCAGTTGGGCCCGTCACTTGATATTCACAGGGAGCGAAATGGCTATCAAGGCGAATTCCCGGGTATCTCCACGCATCTGAAGATGCGTTTCGACTGTTGTGATAACGTCGGTGATAATTCCCCGAACCTGAGTTGGGAATTCGCAGCAGTAAAACACAAAGAGGACTCCTTCATGTTCCGCCTTCTCAGTATCGCTTTCGTGATCAGCTTTATGACCGGCTCAGTTCCGGCGATGGCCCAGGCTCCGGCTCCGGTTCCCGCTCCGGGCGCAGCCGCACGACCAGCGCGCCCTACGCCGCCGACCCGCGATCCCCATACTCCCGGTTATGTCACGGCGAAAGAGTTACCTGACGGTGCGAACGCGCCGGTCAAAGAGGACGGAAACTTCATCCTCGGCCCCACGCACAATCCCGCGCCGGAGATGACGGTGCAGGAAGGCGTGCCGCAGGGAACGGTCTACGAGTTCACCATGGCCTCGACCGACAGCAAGATTTACCCCGGCATCGCGCGTGAGGCCGGCACAATGGGAACGGCAGACCCTAACGACCCCGCAAAAATGGTGGTCACCACCAGCCACCCCGCTTCTTACACTCGCCGGGTGGCGGTTTATGTGCCCAAACAATACGTGCCGGGCACGGTTGCGCCGTTCATCGTCGGGGCGGATGGGCCGGACCGGGCTTTGTTCACAGCCCTGGACAATCTGATTGCACAGAAGCGGGTGCCGGTGATGATTGCTATCTCGATAGGGAATGGCTCGGGCGACGCGCAGGGGAGCGAGCGCGGCCTGGAGTACGACACCATGTCAGGGCTGTATGCGGAGTTCGTCGAGAAAGAAGTGCTGCCTCTGGTGGAGAAGCAGGCAAGCGTAAGACTGACCAAAGATCCCGAGGGGCGGGCGACGATGGGCGGGAGTTCCGGCGGGTCGGCGGCGTTTATTATGGCGTGGTATCACCCGGAACTGTATCACCGCGTTCTTACGTATTCAGGGACGTATGTGAACCAGCAGTGGCCGTCGAGCCCTGAGAACCCTCATGGCGCGTGGGCGTTCCATGAAAAGCTCATCCCGAACAGCGCGGCCAAGCCGCTGCGGATCTGGATGGAGGTCGGCGACAGGGATAATTACAATCCGAATGTTATGCGCGACAACATGCATGACTGGGTGCTCGCGAATGAGAATATGGCCAGGGTGCTGGCGGCTAAAGGCTATCATTATCAGTTTGTTTTTGCGCGAAATGCGGGGCATACGGACCGCGCGGTGAAGCAACAGACTTTGCCTGAAGCTTTGGAGTATGTGTGGCAGGGGTATGGCGGGACGGGGTCTAAGAATTAACTGGAGGGTTGCCTGGTTCCGAAGTGAGGCGGTCGAGTGAAGGTGTAAAGAAATCGCCGCCTTGTTCGTCACAGACCAGACGCGGCCGGGGGTCCGCGTGTCCCAGTTCAGCGGGTTCCCGAAGTGACACGGCCGAGTGTCCGCTGAGACTGCAATATACAATCTGTTCGTGAACACACGCAGCATTTTGATCTTGATTTCGGCGGTTGCAGCCGCGACCGGCTCCGGTTTTGCGCAGGACGTTCAGAAGCTCGATCCGGCACTGGATCAGCTGATCGAGTCGAACGCGACTGCCGAACGCATCGCGACTGGTTTCAACAAATGGACCGAGGGGCCCGTGTGGACACATGCACAGAGCCTGCTGTTTGCCGAGATTCCCGCCAACAACATCATTCAATGGCGCCCTGGGCAGACGGCGAGCGTTTTTCTCCACCCGAGCGGCTACAAAGGGTCTGCGCCATTCAAGGGGTCTGAACCGGGTTCGAACGGAATGACGGTCGATCCGAAGGGCCGGCTGACGGTGGCCGGCCACGCGCAGCGCGATGTTTATCGTTTGGAATCGCTGGATCCCAAGGCGCAGATCACGATTCTTGCGGACGCGTATGAGGGGAAGCCGCTGAACAGCCCCAATGATCTGGCCTATAAATCCGATGGCTCACTATATTTCACGGATCCGCCGTATGGTTTGCAGACGCAGAGCGATCAGGATCCGGAAAAGAAGCTAACCGTTAACGGTGTGTACCGGTTAGCTGGCGCGCGCGACCAGAAAGCCGGCGCACCACCGGCGCGGGAAAAACTGCAGCTGATCATTAAGGATCTGCCGAGGCCCAATGGAATCGCCTTTTCACCCGATGAGAAGGTTTTGTATGTAAGCAACTCCGGACCGGCGAAATGGATGCGCTACAGCGTGCAGCCGGATGGGTCGGTATCGGATGGCAGGGTCCTGTTCGATGCCAGCGGAGAGAAGGGCCTGGGAGGCCCGGATGGCATTAAGGCGGACCGGCAGGGGAATCTTTGGGGATCCGGGCCTGGCGGTGTGTGGATATTGTCGCCGGAAGGTAAGCACATCGGAACGATCCGGATGTCTGAAAGAGTTGGTAATTTAGCCTGGGGCGACAAGGATGGGAAGACTCTGTACATTGTTGCGAGTACCAGTGTCTTTCGAATCCGGACCAAGGTCGGCGGTATCAAGCCGTAGCAGTTTGTTGTTGAGATAAGATCGGTGATGATTTCCCCCGAGTTAAAAGAAAAGGATTATTTCATGTTTCGTCTTGTGAGCGTCGCGTTCCTGATCAGCCTTATGGGAGGCTCAGACCCGGCATTGGCCCAGGCCCCGGCGCAGGCTCCCGGTGCTGCCGCACGCCCGCCGCGCCCTGTGGCGCCGACCCGCGATCCGAATACTCCAGGTTACGTTGCGGCGAAAGACTTACCTGACGGCGCCAACGCTCCGGTGAAGGCCGACGGGAACTTCATTCTCGGCCCCACGCACAATCCCGCACCGGAGATGACGGTGCAGGAAAGTGTGCCACAGGGAACGGTATACGAGTTCACGATGGAATCGGCCGACAGCAAGTTCTACCCAGGCATCGCGCGCGATCCGGGTGGTTTTGGTCCGCCAGACCCTTCTAACCCGGCCAGGATGGAAATCAAAAGCCACCCCGCTGCCTACACCCGCAAAATGGCCGTTTATGTCCCGAAACAATACGTACCTGGGACGGCGGCGCCGTTCATCGTCGGGGCGGACGGGCCGGACCGGGCGTTGTTCACGGCTTTGGACAATCTGATCGCCCAGAAGCGAGTGCCGGTGATGATTGCTGTTTCCATAGGCAACGGATCGGGCGACGGCCAGGGAAGCGAACGCGGCCTGGAGTACGACACGATGTCAGGGCAATACGCGGAGTTCGTCGAGAAAGAAGTGCTGCCTCTGGTGGAAAAGAAATATAACCTGAAACTGACCAGGGATCCCGAGGGACGGGCGACGATGGGCGGGAGTTCCGGCGGGTCGGCGGCGTTGATCATGGCCTGGTATCACCCGGAGCTCTATCACCGCGTTCTCACCTACTCAGGGACCTACGTGAACCAGCAGTGGCCCGTGAACCCGGAGACACCTCACGGCGCATGGGAGTTCCATGAAAAGCTGATACCCAACAGCGCGGCCAAGCCGATACGCCTTTGGATGGAGGTCGGCGACAGGGACAATCTCAGCACCCGTGACAACTATCACGACTGGGTTCTCGCCAATGAGAATATGGCCAAAGTGCTGGCAGCCAAGGGCTATCATTATCAGTTCGTGTTTGCGCGAAATGCGGGTCATACAGATCGCGCGGTGAAACAACAAACCTTGCCTGAGGCTCTGGAATATGTATGGCAGGGCTATCCGGTGGCTGGGCCTAAGAATTGATCTTCCGGGGTACAGGCGGCGGAGCTGACGTTTTCGGGTAGAGGTCCTTCAGGTAAGACATCTGGGCCTCGCCCGTCAGCAGGAGCACATCACAGAACAGACGCGGCCGGTGTCCGCGTGTCCTGGATTGGTTCAGGGGATGTGATTCGGATTCAGTGAGTAAGGTCGAATCCGAGCGGAAATGCCCTGCAACCAGCTTTGAGTTCGCCCCCCGGTTTGTCCTGGCACAATTACCCGGACGGAAATGCCGGGGCGGAGCTGGTGCCGGGCGGCCAAAGTGTCCAGATCGGCGGCATCGAGCGATGCGGCTTTGTCGAGTCCGAAGTAAAACATCACGGACGAGTCGCTTGGATTGTGAGGCAAGCCAAGGAGATGACCGATTTCATGAACAGAATCCAGGAACATGTCACGCCTGGTGAGCTTTAAACGGGGATTGAATGCTATCCAGCCCTGGAAGTCTGTTCGGTCCGGGAACTGCGACTTGGCGCTCAGGCACGAACAAAAATCAAAGAGCGCGGGCGTCCCATCCACAAGCTGAATCGCGCAATCCTCCGAGTCCACTTCGTGCCATTCGAGATCGAGAACTCCGGTCCAGAAGTCCATTGCTTTTGCGAATTGCTCTTTGAGGAGTGCGCTGGACGTGGACATCCGGACAGCCAGATCCATATGTTGCGGATTCAGCAAGTCGGCGTGGCGATTGCACGGGGCGTACCTTCCGCTCCAGTTTGGCGGGGAAGCTTCTGCGATGCCAAATCGAGGCACCGACAGAAGAAGGAATAGAAGAGCGAGGGTTTTCACTTTTGCTATCCCAGCATTGTATCAAAGAGTACAACTGCATCGAGGGTTAACTTTGATCTGCGGGGGGCGGCGGTGTATCAAGAATCTGCTCGGTGCGGGGATCCCAATAGAGCTTCCGGCTTTCGCGCTGCGCCCTTGCGGCCATAATGACGGCGACGGAATGCGCATAGCCGTTCTCCACTGTGGCGTTCGGCTGTCTGCGGGTCCGCAGGCATTCGAACCAGTTGGACATGTGAGCGGGATTGCTGTCCGAGGTAAAGGGAAGCGAGCCATACGTCTTCTCGAGGGTTCCGTTGAGCAGACGATTGCGCCATGGCATGGCCTGTTTGGCGGATTCGCTGAGGGTAATCAGCTTTGCGGAACGGCGGACAAACGGGTTGGCTTCGCGGTTGCCGTTTTCCTGCACCAGTTTCCAGCGCTGGCTGCCTTCACCGCCCACATTGAGCAGCGTCGCTTTCGTTCCCATCAGGCGCGTGAAGCTGTCGGAATCGTTTCCAAAGCTGGTGGAGTAACTGACGAGGAAACCTTTCGGGTATTCGAGAAGGGCCTGGAAGGTGTCAGGATTCTCACGGCCGTCTGGCCAGGCGTAGACGCCACCGGAAGCTACTACGGATGAAGGAAAATTGTCTTCCAGCATGTAGTGGATCAGGTCAATGCCGTGGCTCATCCACTGATCGGGAATGCCGCTGGAGAACTCGCGATAGAGACGGAATTCGAAGTAGGCGCGAGGATCGAAGGGGCGATAGGGTTTGGAGAGCAGCCATTTGCGCCAGTCGGTATCGGCTTCGCGGATTTGGGCTACTTCGGGCCTGCCACGCCAGCGGGGGCCGTGGTAATTCCAGACGATTTCGGCCTTGCTGACGCGCCCCAGCGCTCCGCCGGCGATGCAGTCTTTGGCCGCAATCTGATAAGGTTCGCTGCGGTGCTGGGTGCCGATCTGGACGATGCAGGGGCGCGCACGCACGGCATCGCGGGCGGCCTTCGCTTCCTCCAGCACGTTGCCCATAGGTTTTTCGCAGTAAGCGTCACGGCCCGATTCGGCGACCAATTTCAGGATGGGCGCATGCTGGAAGTCGGCCGTGGAGATGATGACGGCATCGAGATCTTTCAGCGCCAGCATGTCTTCGAGGTACTGGAAGGCGCGGGGCGAGCGGGACCAGGCCTGCGCGGCGGCTTGAGCGGCGCGTTCCCGGTTCACTTTCCAGAGATCGCAGACGGCCGTCATTTCGACGTTCCAGGCGCTCTTGAGACCGGCCGCAACGGATGCCAGTTCCCTGCCCCGGTTCCCGATTCCGATCTGCCCCAAAGAGATCCGGTCGTTTGCGCCCAGGATGCGGCCGTAGGATACCGCGGTACTGCCGAGCGCGGCGCCACCCATACGAAGAAACCTCCGGCGCTGCAGTTGGTTTGCGTTTGGAATTTGCATACGGATCTTTCGGCGGAACTCTTATTGCCTGAGCCGGTTCCAGGCGGCGACGCCGAATGCCTTCAAGTCCGGCGTGAACTCGGCTAGAAGATTGTTGCCCGCGCGGTCAAGGGCGGACTGGCCGACGCCGGCTAACAGAATCGAAGCATTCATCTGCTGCGGGTGCCAGGCGGAGGAAGCGGCGCAGGCTACGACCCCCGCGGCCATACGTCCGTAGGCGGGGCCAAGAGCGCCGTCCGGATGATAGGCGGTGACGGAGCTTCTGACCGCAAAGAAAATGCGCTTGCTGAAATTGCGGGAGCCGGAGGGACGGTAGCGGGAGTCTTCCCGGAGCACCGCTTCGAAGCCAAATTGCGCGGTATTTCTGATGATGCGGCGACCCCAGCCGGAGGCGACGCGATAGCCGTAACTCTCCGGGCTGCGATCCCAGGCCTGCGGAGCGCCGGACCAGTGGTCGACGGCGCTGTCGACGAGGAGCCAGGCGAGGCGTTGGGGGTCGGTATAGGTGCGGAATACGTAGCCGTTGAAGCGGTCGTGCAAGTTGCTGTAAAAGGCAGGGGGCGCGGGGGTGACCTGTGCAGAGGCGGGCGCGGCCAGTAACACGAACGACAGAAGCAGTGTTTGACGCATCCAGAGCGACTTTCCTTAGTAATTGTATGTTATCGCACTTATTGTCGACCGGGAGTTTTTCTTGATTTGGCGGATCCTGCCCAAGAGAACGCCACAGTGAATCAAGTTTATCTTCCGATAAACAGTCCATCGGGCAGGGCGCTGCTACTTTATGACTCGTTTACGTACTCTTATGTACGTTTGTTGAACGAAGTGTATGGGTTCTCCAGAGGCGAAAGCTTCTTACCCTTGCAACAGAACCTACTTACAGCAACACTGTCTTTATAGAAAGTTGGTGGGTATGAGTAGTTTATGGCGATGGGTGCATCATGATGCGGGCTCGTCGGGGGCTGCAAGTACAATTTCCGCAGCAGCTACAGAGGTCTTAAATCCGGTATGGGCTATTGTCACGTCCTGCTATGCGCGGCTTAGCCGGTTTGTGACAGTAGTAAGGGAACACCGGCTTGCGGCCACATACCATCCGAAAGTTGAGATGGAGTTTACGGACAAGCGTGACGAAGATTGTGAGACGGTCGCCTTTACGGTTTCGCTGACCAATGTGGCAGACGTGCCGTTGAGGATTGAATCCGTCCGGACCATGCTGGTTCGGCGCGAGAATGCGGCTCCGGCTCACAGCACGACGATTGCGGATGCGCACCGGTTGGTGTCTCCACATAAACAGGTGCGATTCGATTTCTCCCTTCAGCTTCCCGAGGGAGTGGCTTCTGCAGATCTGGAGCGACGGGTGATTGTTCATTGCTGTGACCTGTCCGGCCTGAGCAAATACTCGCTGGTGATCTCGGATCAAAAGAAAGGTGTCAAACAGTTCGTCGGCTTCCGGTCCGCCTGACCGGGGCCGGGGACCAGAAAAGCTGGATGGCCAGTTCTGGTACCCCATCCGGTTGTGTTGTGCTTATGCACGCGTTCTCAATCATTATTACGCCGCTCACCGCCTGCGACGCCTGCAACAGGCGGCTACTCCGACAGTCTGCCAGGATATCAGAAGGATCCATGTGTCCGGTTCCGGATTAGCGGTAATCCCGGCGTTAGCTCCGGGCCGCTCTCAGGATCAAGACCACACACGGCGACCTTACGGACTGCATCTAATTCGGATTCATCAATAACTTCGGATTCTTGCCGAAGCTGACGATGCCCTGGACTTTCGGCGTGATCACGACGGGG
>JAUZEU010000682.1 GCA_030838885.1 Bryobacterales bacterium
TGGGCTCTACTACCAATGCGCATGTGATTTTCTCGCAGGTGAGAGCGAATGGCCAGTCATTCAATGGTATTTCGGGCAGCGGCCCCCGACTCGATGCTCCGCTGACCGCGCCGATTATCGATGTGAGTACGCTTGGGAACGATGGGAATGCCTGCGCTGGCCTGACTGCGAATTCTCTGAACGGTTCTATCGCATTAGTCAGCCGCGGCACTTGTAACCTCCACGAGAAAGTGAATAATGCACAAGCGGCCGGCGCTCTTGCCGTGGTGCTGTACGACACGCAATCCGACAACATCTCCCAGCCGACATTTCTGCTGAATGAGACCGCAATACCGCTCGAATTTGTGGGCGTTACGGCGGGAACGGCCATCAAGAGTGCGATCAAAGCAATCCCGAACCTGATTGCGACGATGGACCCCACGCTTTCCGCACTGGACGGAAGCTACGACCAGATCGCTTTCAATTCCTCACGGGGCCCCACTATCGGAAACAGTCAACTCAAGCCTGAGATCGCGGCAGTCGGCTCGAACGTCTATACGGCGACGCAAAATTACGATACCAACGGCGATTCATACGATGTGAGCCGCTTTACCAGTGTCGACGGGACAAGCTTTGCTGCAGCGATGGTCGCAGGCGCTGCGGCACTGGTGAAGCAGGCGCATCCGGGTTACACGGCCGCGCAGATCAAGAGCGCCCTTGTGAACACCGCGACAGCCGGAATCGTGATGGATACCGCGACAGGCACCACGGCCAGGGCCACTGCCGTCGGTGCAGGCAAGCTTGATGCGGCGTCTGCGGTTGCATCGAATGTGACAGTCAGTCCGCAGGTTGTTTCCATTGGCTTGCTGGGCACCAGTTTGCCGGGAGCCATTCCGATTTCGATCACAAACAACGGAAGCGCCAGCGTGAGCCTTTCACTTTCGGTTGTGAGACGTGACAACGATGGGAACAACACAATGTCGATCTCTCCGGCGACATTAACGCTCAATCCCGGGCAGAATCAGTCTGCCAGCCTGACGATGAGCGGAAAGGCTCCGAACGCAGGCACTTACGAGGGGCAGATTAACATCACGGGTGGCAGCGTGCCGCTGCACATTCCTTATCACTACGTGGTGAGTGACAACAAGATCGCGAATGTATATCCCGTTTACGGAGACTACTATTTCGCGGCAGTAACTGAGACGGATTCCATCTTCATGCGGATCACCGACCAGTTCGGCGCTCCGATTTCCAGCGCACCGGTCCAGTGGTCTGCCCTGAATGGCGGGGCCGTCGTCTTTCAGAATTCAGATTTGTCAACGGACAACTACGGGGTGGCCGGAGCCACTATCCAGCAGCCTGCCCAGCCGGGATCTTACAGTTTCCAGGGAGTTACAGTGGGCAACTACGGATGGCAGTTCACACAGTTCGTGAATTTCGCGCCTTCTATTTCCGGAATCGTCAGTTCGGCCACGCAGCAGGCTGGCAATCTGTCGCCCGGTTCCTACGCGACAATTTACGGATCCGACTTCTCAACCACTTCCATCATCCCTCATAGCCAGGACCTACCCCTTTCGCTGGAGAACGTAAGCGTCAGCCTGAACGCAGGTGGCGTTAGTGTTCCTGCCCCTGTTTCTTTCATGAACTTCAATCAGATTAATTTTCAGATCCCCTGGGAGATGGCAGGCCAGAGCTCGGCCAATGTAAAGGTTACTTATCACGGAATCGCCGGCCCTGCGGTTTCGCTTCCCCTCGGAAGCGTTTCACCTGCGTATTTTGAATACACGGATTCCACGAACAATCAGCTCTCGGTGGCAGCGCAGGATGCCAATTACCAACTGATTACGAGCCAGCATCCGGCCATTCGCGGCCAGGCTGCCGTGCTCTATGCAAGCGGCCTGGGGCCTGTAACAAACACTCCGGCGACGGGTGTTCAATCCAGCGGGACGGCACTCTCACGGACGCCCACCTTGCCGGTTGTCACTGTGGGCGGGCAGCAGGCACAGGTGCTGTTCAGCGGGATGACTCCGCAGACGGTAGGACTGTACCAGATCAACATCGTAGTGCCTGCGAACGCGCCCACGGGGCTTCAGCCTTTGACGGTGGCTATCAACGGAGTAACCGGCAAAGCTTCTCAGATCGTGGTTCAGTAAGGCGGCAGAGATCCCGCTATAATAACGGGTTAGGGGCGCACCCCCGTTCATGCTGGATATCCGTAAAAAACTCGAACAAGAGATCACTGCGCTTGAGTACGAACTGCGCAACGAACTGCCGAAAGAGATCCTGAAGGCCCGCGCTCACGGCGACCTGAAGGAAAACGCCGAGTACCACGCGGCCAAAGAACGTCAGGGCATGGTGAACGCCCGGCTTGGCCAGTTGCAGAAGCGCCTTTCGGAATTTTCGATGATTGATTTCACGAAGATCCCCCACGACAAGGTGGGGCTCGGCTCGCGCGTAGTGGTGCTCGATGTGGTGAAAAATGAAGAGCTCACTTACTACGTGGTGACCACGGAGGAAGCGGATGCGGCGAACGGCCGGATCTCCACTGGCTCGCCCATCGGCCGGGCTCTCCTGAACAAGGAAGTGGGAGATACGGTAAAGCTGCAGGTTCCCGGTGGCGTAAAGGAACTGGAAATCCTGCAATTCGACACTGTCCACGATATTGCAAAGCAAGAACTGGCAAAGCAAGATCTCGCAAAGTAGTCTATGACTCTTTCGCGGGGCATCGGTGTTTTCTTCGGGAAAATCATCAAAATTATTGTTACGGGTCTCGCGCTTTCCCGCGTACATCCCAACGTTCTGACGTTTTTCGGACTTCTGATCAACATCTGGGCGGCGTTTCTGTTTGCCGCGGGAAATTTCCGCTGGGGCGCGGTGATTGTAATCGCCGCCGGTCTGTTCGATATGGTGGACGGTCGCGTGGCACGCCAAACGAACCAAGTGACCCGGTTTGGTGGATTTTTCGATTCCGTGCTGGACCGTTATTCGGACCTCGGAGTACTGGTAGGCCTACTCGTTTACTATGCTTCCATCAATCGCTTTTTCTATGTAGTACTTACCGCTATTGTGATGACTGGCACTGTGATGGTGAGTTACACCCGGGCGCGGGCCGAGAACACGATTCCCAAGTGCAAAGTCGGTTTTCTGGAACGCCCCGAGCGCGTGGTGCTCATCATTCTAGGCGGCCTGTTCAATCGTATGGCGCATGTGTTGTGGGTGCTGGCGATTCTATCTAATGTTACGGTTCTCAGCCGGATGATCTACACGTGGCAGGAGACGCAACGGCTGGAAGCTCAGAAGCCGTTAGCTCAGAAGCACTCATAATTCCAGGCCTGTGGTTGTAAGCGTCAGCCGCCCGTGTTTGACGCCTTTGGTACTGATCAGCGCATCCGCTATTTTCTGAACCGTGCCCGCCTTGCCTTTGACAATCAGCACTTCCAGGCAGTTATCGTGATCCAGATGGACGTGCAGCGTCGAGAGGATATTCTTATGGTGATCGTGCTGCATATCGGTCAGCTTTTCATTAAGCATGCGGACATGGTGATCGTAAACCAGCGTGACAGTGCCCACCACTTCGGTCTCAGCCGATTCCCAGGACTTCTGGACCAGTTCGTCACGAATGAGATCGCGGAAGGCTTCTGACCTGTTCGTGTAGCCGCGCTCGCCAATGAGCTGGTCAAACCGGTTTAACAGCTCAGAATCGATAGCCACGCCAATCCGCGCGAGTTCACTCACACGTACATCTTACATACAGGTAACGTTCTCCCGTCGTGTACACCGGATCGGTGCAAACCGCATGCCTTGCAGGCCGTGGCACGAATTGGAGGAACGTGTTACCGTGGAAACGATTCATGCACATCCCGGACGGTTTTCTGACAACACGGGTTTGGGGCACCATGGATTTGGTGGCGGCTCCGTCCGTCGCGCTGCTGGCCCGCCGGGCGCAGCGCGACTTCGATCACCATAAAGTACCGTTGATGGGCGTGATGGGTGGGTTTATTT
>JAUZEU010000686.1 GCA_030838885.1 Bryobacterales bacterium
ACCCTGTTATCCGGCCCGGCGAAGGTGCGAATGTGTCCGGGTTTTCCGCGTTAATCCGGCACTCGATTGCGTGTCCATAAAACCTGACCGGGCCTCCCAGAATCTGTTCCAGAGTCTCGCCGCCGGCAATGCGGATCTGCGCTTTGACAAGGTCGATGCCGGTAACCGCTTCGGTGACCGGGTGCTCCACCTGGATGCGGGCATTGACCTCGATAAAATAGAGATCGCCCTTCTCATCCATCAGGAATTCCACCGTTCCCGCATTGCTGTATCCGATGGCCTTGACAGCCTCTTTCAGCTTGTCCGAAACACGCTTGCGGACATGATTGCGCAATGCGGGCGAGGGCGACTCCTCCAGCAACTTCTGGTGGCGCCGCTGAATGCTGCACTCCCGTTCGCCCAGGATCTCCACATTGCCGTGCTCATCTGCCAGCAACTGGAATTCGATATGCCGCGGCGCGCTGATGAACTTCTCCAGGTAAACGTCCGCACTGGAAAACGACGCACCCGCCTCCTGCTGCGCCTGCATCAACAAACCCGGCAACTCTGCCGCGGAATTTACGATGCGCATGCCGCGCCCGCCGCCGCCGGCAGAGGCTTTCAGGATCACCGGATATCCGATACGGTTCGCCGTCTCCACAGCTTCTTCGGGGCTGGAGAGGACACCTTCCGAACCCGGCAGAATCGGCACGCCGTAGTCCTTCATGATGGCGCGGGCACGTTCCTTGATGCCCATGGAAGAGATCACTTCCGGCGTGGGCCCGATGAACTTAATACCGGAGACGCGGCATACTTCAGCGAAGCCCGCGTTCTCACTCAGGAAGCCGTAGCCGGGGTGGATCGCATCGACGTTCGCAATCTCGGCCGCGCTGATAATGGACGGAATATCCAGATAACTGCGTGCGCTTTTTGCAGGGCCAATGCAGATGGCCTGGTCAGCAAAACGGACGGGAAGGCTGTGGCGGTCCGCCTCGGAGTAAACAGCAACGGTGGGAATCCCCAGATCTTTGCAGGCGCAGATGATGCGCAGCGCAATTTCTCCCCGATTGGCGATGAGAATTTTTCTAAACGGGCCGGATGCCAAAGAGGGCTTCTCCGTATTCCACCGGCTGGCCGTTCTGCACGAGCCGCGTTTCCACAATTCCCGCGACGTCCGTCTCAATCTCGTTCATCAGCTTCATCGATTCGATGATGCAGAGCACCTTGCCGAGACTGACGTGCTCACCAATCCGCACAAAAGGCGGGTTGCTGGGCGAAGCGGCTTCATAGAAAGTGCCGACAATCGGCGATTTCACGTAGACGAGTGAATCCTGCGGAGGCTTGGGGGCCGGCGTCTCCGCCCTCAGCGTCTGTGCCGGGCCGGCCAGCGTTGCGGGCGCGGTCAGTGGCGCTGCTGTGATCGGCGCCGGCATGTAGATGCCGGGCTCCGGTGCGAACGAAGACCGGATGCGAACACGGTTCTCACCGCGCTGCACTTCCAGCTCGGCGACCCCCGTTTCGGATACCAGCTGGATTAACTCCCTGATTTCATCGAGTGTCATGCAACTCTTTAGATTAACAGGCCTTCAGACGTTACTATAGGCTCTATGCCTGAGTCCGCTCTTATGCCCGAAGCAGAGCTGGCACCGATGGTGGCACCCGCCATCGCGATCCGCGACCTGCGGAAGATTTACGAGGGTAAGGCGGCGGTGGACGGGCTCACCCTGACTGTTCCACGCGGTTCGTTTTTCGGCTTTCTGGGGCCGAACGGGGCGGGGAAGTCCACTACTATCCGGATGCTGACGGGGCTGATTCCGGCCACGTCGGGAACGGTGGAACTGTTGGGCCTGCCGATGCCGGCGGCGGAAATCGCCATCAAGCAGCGAATCGGGCTGGTTCCCGATGAGTCACTGTTGTTCGACCGGCTGACCGGGCTGGAGTTCCTGGAATTCGTGGGCCGCATGTACAGTCTGCCGCGGGTTTTAGCCCGGCAGCGCTCGGAAGAACTTCTGGAACTGTTTGAACTCGCGAACGAGCGCCGCAAACTGATTTCGGAGTACTCGAAAGGCATGCGCAAGCGCATTGCAATGGCCGCGTCTCTGATCCACAAACCGGAACTCTTTCTGATGGACGAGCCCTTTGAGGGCGTGGACGCCGTCGGGGCACGGCTGATGAAAGACATCCTGCTCGATCAGGTGCGCAACGGCGCGACAATTTTTCTGACTTCCCATGTGCTTGAGGTTGTGGAGCGCCTCTGCGACCACGCCGCCATTATCAATGCGGGCCGAATTGTGGCGGAGGGCAGCATGGCCGAACTCCGCAGCGGATCGGAGACACTGGAAGAAGTTTTCGTGCGCACGGTGGGCGCGGATCACGGTTACGAAAGGCTGGAATGGCTTTCCTGAAATCCTCTGCCGCCCGGAATACCTGACCTTCCCACGCCTATGACCTCGGCCATCTTAAGAGCGCAGTTGCAGAGCATGCGGATCCGCCGCGGCAAGGGCCGAAGCTCCGCAGTGTTCGGCGCTGTCACAGGGCTTCTTTTCTATTCCTTTTGGGGCTTCCTCGCCTGGACAGCCATGCTGTTTTTCTCGCTGCCAAACCAGACGCCGTTGTTCGTGCCGGCGCTTTCGTGGGTACTGATGTTTATCATGCTGTACTGGCAACTGGCGCCCATCATGTCGGCCAGTTTCGGCGCGTCGCTCGATTTACGCAAACTGCTGGCGTACCCCATCCCGCACAACAAATTGTTTCTGGTGGAAGTTCTGCTCAGGATCACCACCTGCCTGGAGATGCTGATTCTGGTGGCTGGCCCTATGGCGGGGCTGCTGCGGAATCCGCGTATTGGGTGGATGGCAGCGCCATGCATCATCGGAGCGGGTGTTGCGTTCGCGGCTGTGAACATTCTGCTGTCAGCGGGAGCGCGGAACTGGCTGGAGTGGGTCTTCCTTAAGACTCGTCTGAAAGAAGCCATGATGTTGCTGGTGGTATTTGCGGCTCTGGCACCGCAGTTCCTGCTGCTGCTGCATGTAAAGAAAGAGTCTGCGTTCCAGTTCGCGCCCTCGCAGATTGTGTGGCCGTGGGCGGCGATGGCGCATGTGATGCTGCGCGATTCGATGGGACTGAGTCTGCTCTCAGCGGCCGTGTGGATCGGCATCGCGGCCTGGTTCAGCCGTTGGCAGTTCGAGCGCAGTATCCGTTACGACAGTGCAAGCGTGAAGCGCAGTGCCGGCGAGACGAGCGCGCAAACAAAGCCGGACGGTCTAATGGACCGCCTGTTCCGCCTGCCATCCCGTTTCCTGCCGGACCCGCTCGCCGCCATGGTGGAAAAGGAACTGCGCACGTACGCGCGCATTCCGCGCTTTCGGCTGGTTTACATAATGTCGTGCTCGTTCGGCCTTGTGCTGTACTTCCCGTCGCTGCAGCGCGGCAGAAGTCATGACACGTTCTTCATGCAGAATGCGCTGCCTCTGATGTCGCTCTACGGGTTGCTGATGCTGGGGCAGATTACCTACTGGAATGCATTTGGCTTCGACCGTTCAGCCGTGCAGGGGTACTTTTCATGGCCGGTCAAGTTTCGCGATGTGTTGATTGCGAAGAACCTCAGTGTGGTTTCACTGTTGCTTCCGCAGATCCTTCTGATTTCGATCATCTGCAAAGCGGCCAGGATGCCGTTTAGCGCCGGCAAGGTAGTGGAAACCATTGTAGTAATGACCATCGCCTCGCTCTACTGGTTCGCTCTGGGCAATATCTTTTCCGTTCGCATTCCCCGTGCGCTTGATCCGGACAAGATGAATCAGATGGCGAACAAGATGCAGGCACTGACCATCTGGACTGCGCCGTTTGTACTCTTCCCTTTGGCGCTCGCCTACTGGTCCCGCTGGTTCTTCTCCAGCCAGATTGTGTTTGCAGGCTTGCTGATAGTGGCCGCGATTGTCGGCGGTATTTTCTATTGGGTGGGACTCGATTCAGCGGTCAGCACGGCCTGGCTGAAGCGGGAGAAGATGCTGCAGGAGCTTTCGCGATCCGATGGTCCGCTCTCGATCACCTAAAGCTGAAGCATCAGTAAACTGGTGGGATGTCTCCCGTAACGGACCTCGTCACGGCCATTGGGAATTGCCGTAGCATAGACCTCGCGCAGCCTTATTACACGGGCATGCCGCACCATCCCGCGCATCCGCCGTTTCTTTACGGCCTGAACAAAAAACACGGCGATTATGTGAACCCGGGAGGCGCGAGTTCGGCGTCCGAAGGTCTGGCTCTGGGTGCTCACGTGGGCACGCATATCGACGCGCTTTGCCATTTCTCCTGTGATGGAAAGCTGTTCGGGGGTGACGAAGTGGCTACCGTACAGACCTACGCCGGCGGACTGGAACGCCATACCGTTGACACGATCGAGCCGATCTTCCGGCGGGGCGTGCTGCTGGACATTCCCAGGGTTGTGGGCGTCGATGTTCTGCCGAAGGATTTCGTGATCACACCGGAGCATATGGACGCAGCGGGCGTGCCGGTGGAACCAGGCGATGTCGTTCTCATTCGGACCGGATGGGCCCGTTACTGGGGCGACGCAGCGCGGTTTATCGCTGAGGTACACAGTCCGGGTCCCGCGCTCGCCGGTGCTCAGTGGCTAAGCGCGCGCAAGGCATTCGCGGCCGGCAGCGACACGGCTCCGTTTGAATTCACACCCAGCAGGGAAATGTCGGTGCATGTACATCTTCTGGTGGAAAGCGGCATCCATATTATTGAATGTCTGAACCTGGAAGAACTGGCGGCGTCGGGTGCGACGGAGTTTCTGTTTGTTGCTGCGCCATTGAAGATTCGCGGAGGAACGGGGTCGCCCATCCGACCCGTGGCGTTGGTTGGTAATCACCATGCCTGACCGGTACGATGCATTTTTGCTGGTGTCTTTTGGCGGCCCGGAGAAGCATGAAGATGTGTTGCCGTTCCTTGAGAACGTGCTTCGGGGAAAGAACGTTCCGCGGGAGCGCATGCTGGAGGTTGCGGAGCATTATTACCATTTCGATGGGGTGAGCCCGATCAATCAACAGTGCCGCGAATTGATTGCAGCCCTTCAAGCCGAGTTCAGTGAGCACGGGCTTGAGTTGCCGATCTACTGGGGTAATCGCAACTGGGACCCCATGCTGGCGGATACGGTTCGCACCATGCGGGATGACGGAGTAAAGAGTGCCGTCGCGCTGGTCACGTCCGCGTTCGGATCGTACTCGGGATGCAGACAGTATCGCGAGGATATTGAACGCGCTGTAGCAGCGGTGGAGGGTGCGCCCTTGATCGACAAGCTGCCGCCTTTCTGGAACCATCCGGGTTTTACCGAGACGGTCATCGCACGGGTGAGCGAGGCGCTACAGAAGCTCCCGGGTGCCAATGTAATTTACACCGCGCACAGCATTCCGCTCTCGATGGCGGAATCCAGCCCGTATGAGAAGCAGCTGCGGGAGGTCTGCGTGATGGTGAACCAGGCGCTCGGGATTCCGGAGCCGGTGCTGGTTTTTCAGAGCCGGAGTGGTTCGCCAACCCAACCCTGGCTGGGACCGGATGTGAGCGAATTCATTCGCGGAACCGACTCTAAGAAGCTGGTTGTGATGCCGGTCGGCTTCCTGTCAGATCACATGGAAGTGCTCTACGATCTGGACACCGAAGCCGCAGAAGCTGCGAAGGAACGCGGGATTGAGTTTGTGCGCGCGGGAACAGCGGGAACGCATCCCCGGTTTGTCAGTGGGATTCGGGAAATGGTGCAGTCTGCGATAATTTCGGGCCTGGCGTATGCCTGCGCTCCGGAATGCTGTAAGCCGGCAGTACGCCCTGCACGGGTTTAATCGCTGGTAGCAGCGGCTCCGGGTGCAGCATCTTCGAAGCTGATGAAGATGTGGCCTTCTGTATCCACCCGGACCGGGTACTTCCTCAACCCGCAATCCCCCATAATCGCGTCTCCTGTGCTGAGATCGAACTTCCACCCATGAAGCGGGCAAATGACAGTGGTGCCGCCCACCAGCCCGTCCGCGAGCGGGCCACCGCGGTGCGGGCATTCAGCCTGCACAGCCAGCACGCGACCTTCACGGGTTCTGAATATTGCGAGTTTTTCTCCCAGGACTCCAAACGTGCGACCTTCACCAGGCGGAATCGCGTCGAGCCTCGCGACCCTAAGTTCCATGGCTGTATCCGTCATGGCTGTATCCGTCATGGCAGCACCTGCAGCATAGACGCGAACTGGTTGGCGGTCGCAGGCATATATGCCTCTTTCCATGGGTCCCGATACGCTGCAACGGACTCTGCCATGTCCTGGTCCAATCGTTCCGCAATCCCTTCACTGTCGTCCACCACGACCGCGCGAACCTTCGCGATTCCCAGCCGCTCAATAAAGCCGTACGTTCGCTCCAGGTACTTCCCGTTTTCACGGTAGTACTGGATAAAGCGGCCCATGAACTTTAAAACATCGTTTTCACTATCGACCACGCAGAGAATATCTCCTTTGCGGACGGAGGCACCAGCCGCGCCGCCCACATAGATTTCCCACTTACCGCCTTCGACTGCGACTGCGCCCACATCTTTCACCATTGCTTCCGAGCAGTTGCGTGGACATCCCGCCGTTGCGAGTTTCATCTTGTGCGGACTGTCCAGGCCTTTGAAGCGGTCCTCAATCCGAAGCGCGAGTGAGATGCTGTCGCCGAGCCCGAACCGGCAATAGTCTGACCCGATGCAACTCTTGCAGGTGCGGTATGACTTGCCATAGGCATACCCCGAAGGCATATCCAGGTCTCGCCAAACGGACGGCAGGTCCTCCTTCTTTACGCCCACCAGATCGATGCGCTGGCCGCCGGTCAATTTGACGAGCGGCACCTTGTACTTTTCCGCGACGTCGGCGATACGGCGCAACTGCGCGGGATTCGTAATGCCGCCTGCAATTTGCGGAATAACGGAGAACGTCCCATCCTTCTGAATATTGGCGTGAACACGGTCATTGATGAACCGGGCATCTCGCTCGTCTTCGTACTCCGCCTTCCACAGCGTCTTCAGCAGTGAGGCCAGCCCGGGTTTACTGAGCGCATCTTCCTTGCCCCCGGCGAGGTAGTGAAACACGGCCGAAACCGATTTCAGGTTATGTTGCCGGATAGCGTGAATCAGATCAGGCTTGGACAGCGGAACTCCAGGCACGAAATAATGAACGGAAGGATCTTCTTCCAGATCGCCGCCACACGCCCACTCCACAATGTCTTTGACCATCGACTTACAGGAGCCGCAGCCCATGCCGGCGCGTGTGGAATCCATCACGGCCTTCGGACTGCGCTTGCCAGCGTTGACACATGCGACGATCGCACCTTTGCTCACGCCGTTGCAATTGCACACCTGTGTATCGGCGCTCATTTCCGTGAAAGTGATCTGCTTTGGCGGATCTCCAATATCGAACAGCAGGCGCAACCGTTCCTCCGGCAGCGGAGTGTTGCGGTCGAATGCCTGCATCAGGTAAGGCGCTTTGCCGATATCGCCCAGCAAAATTGCGCCCACCAGCCTGCCTTCCCGGATAATGAGCTTCTTGTAAGTGCCCTTTTTAGGCTCGGAGAACTGCACGACCTCGTCTTCTGGCTGCTCCGGCTCGATGATGCCCATGGACGCCACTTCCACACCCATAACCTTCAGCTTTGTCGCGACTTTCGAGCCATGGTAGGCGGCTTTCGGATTGCGGCCGGTGATGTGGTCCGCAAGCACTTTGGCCTGCTCCCAAAGGGGAGCGACGAGACCGTACACCTCGCCGCGATGTTCGGCGCATTCTCCCACTGCGTAGATATCGCGGTCATCCGGGGAGCGCATTTGATCATCCACAACAATTCCGCGTTGGGTTGTTAAACCACAGCCGGCCGCGATCTCCCAGTTCGGGGTTATCCCCGCGGACAGCACAATCATGTCGCATTCCAGCGTGGTGTCGTCGGAGAAGCGCAGACCCAAAACACGATCTTCGCCGAGGATGGTGCGGGTATCTTTCTTCAGATGCACCCTGACGCCCAGCTTCTCCATATCCGTCTTCAGAATGGCGCCTGCACCAGGGTCCAGCTGCATGCCCATCAGGTGACTTCCACGGTGGACGATATGAACATCCAGCCCGAACTTCTGCAATCCGCGGGCCGCCTCAAGACCCAGCAAGCCGCCGCCGATAACCGCGGCACTCTTTTTGCCGGCGGTGTATTCCGAGATCCAGCGGCAATCGTCCAGAGTGCGAAATACAAAGACGCCAGGCTTGAAGCCGCCACCCAACATCTTCACGCCCTCAATCGCCGGGATAAACGCTCTGCTCCCTGTGGCGATAATCAGTTTGTCGTAGGTCTCGGCCTTCCCATCCTCATCGAATACCTGCTTCGCGCGGCGAAGAATGCCGGCGGCTCTTTTTCCTGTATGCAGCGTGACGTTGTTGCGTTCGTACCAATCGAGTGGGTTGAGATAAATGTCGTCCGCCTGGGATGAACCTTCCAGCACGGACGAAAGCATGATGCGATTGTAGTTCCCGTAGGGCTCTTCGCCGAACATCGTGATGTCGTACTGCTCGCCTCCGCCACGGGACAGGATCTCTTCGACCGTCCGGGCACCGGCCATCCCGTTACCAATCACAACAAGCTTTTGCTTCGTATTCTGAACAGACATATCAACCAATCTCCATGAGCCCTATATCCAGCACTACCGAACCTGTGATTCCTGCCGGGGCGGCTATCATCACCTCAAGTTTCGTTTCGGGCGACAGATCCTCCACCACTGCGAGCGGCACATGGACCGCGCCTTTAGCTCCGACAGGAAAGTACCGCACGGGCTTGGCGCCGCGCAGAAGCACAAGATAAATCAGTTCCCCGGAAGAGTTGCCCGCACGGAAGTAGATCATCTGTGCGCGCCTGTCGAACGGAGCGTCATAGGTGACCGGCGGACAAAAAGCGGTCGGTGTATCGAGACCCTGCCCCTGAAACGGATACAGTCCCTGAATGAATGCTGGCTTCTCAGACAATTAAGTTCCTTTCTCGATTCGAACAGCGCAGACTTTAAACTCCGGCATGCGCGACACCGGATCCAGCGCCGGATTGGTAAGAAGATTGGCTCGGCCCTCTCCGCCGAAATGGAACGGAACAAAAAGTGTGTCCATCCGGATACCGGGTGTTAGTTGCGCCACCAGCGAAGCACAGCCTCGCCGCGTAGTAAGTCGCACCTCATCGCCCTCCTGAATCCCGTAGGTAAGTGCCATGGAAGGATGGATCTGGACGAATGCGCGAGGTGCAGCTTTCATCAACTCCGGAATTCTCCGGGTCTGTGTTCCCGATTGATACTGCGCCATGGTGCGGCCCGTAGTGAGGTAGAGCGGGTACTCCTGATCCGGCTCTTCGGCGGGCGCGTGAAACTCTACGGGATGGAAACGCGCACGCCCGTTCGGCGTCGGAAACCGATCGGCGAACAGGCGGGGAGTGCCTGGATGAGTCACATCGGGACAAGGCCAGAAAACACCGTCCTCGCGTAGGATGCGCTCCCAGGTAATGCCTGAATAATCGGCCACGCCGCCGGCCGACGCCAGCCGCAACTCTTCGAATACTGCCGTGGCTGCCGATGGAAAAACACTCGGGCTTCCTAAGCGCTTCGCGAGTTCTGAAAGCATTTCCAAGTCCGTTCGCACGCCGGCTGGCGGTGCCGTAGCGCGCTGGCGCAGAATGACTCTGCCCTCCAGGTTGGTCATGGTTCCTTCTTCTTCGGCCCATTGCGCCGCAGGCAGAACCACGTCGGCGCGCTCGGCGGTTTCGGAGAGGAAAAAGTCGCTGACAGCAAGGAAATCCAGAGCATCCAGCCGGCGCTGAACGTGCCCGGCACGAGGCGCTGAAACGGCGGGGTTGGAGCCGAAGACCAGCAGCGCGCGAACGCCCCCTTCGCTGCCAAGGGTGTCCAGAAGTTCGTAGGCGGAGCGGCCGGGCTTCGGAAGATCCGCGGGATCGATGCCCCATACTCCGGCAACATGAGCGCGGTGTTCGGGATTATCCAGCCGACGGTAGCCGGGTAGCTGATCCGCCTTCTGGCCATGCTCGCGACCGCCCTGTCCATTGCCCTGCCCGGTCAGACAGCCGTATCCGGACCACGGCTTCCCTGCTTTGCCCAGAGCGAGTGCGAGATTGATGAACGCCAGGACATTGTCCACGCCATGGCTCTGTTGTTCCGGGCCGCGGGCCGTAAGAAACATGGCGGACGATGCACTTCCCAAGATCCGCGCTGCTTTTGAAAGCTGTTCTTCCGGAATACCAGTGACACGTTCCACCCGGGCCGGCCACCAGGAAGATGCGATGCGCCGCACGCTGTCGAAGTCTTCGGTCCGCTGCTCAATGAATGCTTCATCAATCAGCTTTTCGCGAATGGCGATATGCATCAGTCCGGCGGCAAGGGCTCCATCGGTCCCCGGTGTAATCTGCAGATGCATGGTGGCCGCCGCAGCGGTGGGAGTGGCGCGCGGGTCCACCACAATCAGCGAGCCGCCCGCCTTCTTCTGAGCCTGGAAGTACTGCATCACGGGCGGCATGGTTTCGGCCACATTGCTGCCAATCAACAGAATCGCCTCGGCGTGCGCTATGTCGGCAAGGGGGAAGGGAAGGCCGCGATCAATGCCGAACGCCTTGATAGACGCTGCGGCTGCGGACGACATGCAAAACCTGCCGTTGTAATCGATCTGTGAGGTGCGGAGCGCCACCCGCGCGAATTTGCCGAGCAGATAAGCCTTTTCATTGGTCAGCCCGCCGCCGCCGAAGATGCCAACCGCATCGCGGCCGTATTTGGCCTGAGTGGTTTCTATTGCGCTTACTACGTGAGCGAGCGCTTCCTCCCAGCTTGCCTCCCGAAGCGGGCCATTCTTATGGTCACGGATAAGAGGCGCGAGCAGCCTTGACGGTGCATTTAATAGTTGGGTGGACGTCCATCCCTTTTGACACAGTCCACCGTTGTTGGTAGGGAAGGCGCGTTCCGCGACCGACCATGCCCCGACTACATCAGCCTGCAGATTCATGCCGCATTGGAGAGAGCAATATGGGCAATGTGTCGCGCAACTCTGTGTGACCTCCGGTGTGCGGACCGGAATCTCAATCTGCTGCAGCATAGCCTTCCGGAAGCTCTATCTGTTTTGGCAGAATGCCGGCGCGAAGTGCAGCCTGGCGCGGCCAGGTCCTTGACCAGTTTCCTCGCAGCATCAGAAGAACAGTGGAACCGGTTAGAGCCAACGCTGCCAGAACCGCAAAGCCGCTGCCAAACGTCCCCGTCCTGTCCCTCAACAGCCCCAATACGGACGGCAACATAAAGCCGCCTAATCCGCCAGCGGCACCTACAACTCCGGTCAGGATTCCCACAGACCCTGCAAACCGCTGCGGCAGTAGTTGAAACACGGAGCCGTTGCCCATGCCGAGCATCCCCATGCCAATCGCCAAGATTACCAGCGCTACTCCGGGCGCGGGCAGGGTGGCAACTCCAGCCATGCAGAGCGCTGCTCCGGCGAGCAAACCCACCAAGAGCCGGTAACCACCAACACGGTCCGCAATGGCGCCGCCTACCGGGCGCAGGAAGCTGCCGAAAAGGATCACGCAAGTGGTGAAATCGCCCGATTGTACTTTGGTGAGCTGATACTGGTCGTGAAAAAAGATGGACAGATAACTTGAAAGGCCGACAAAGCCGCCGAACGTGAGGCTATAAAGGAAGCAAAACCAGCCGGTGTCTCCCATGCTCAAAACTGTCTTATAATCGGCCCAGGTTTTTGCCTTCCTCAGACCCGGTGCGTTTCGGGCCAGCACGAAGAACGCAATCCACACGATGATAACGGGAATTATGGCAATGCCGAACACGTTGCGCCAACCAATAGCCTGTGCGATTCGGGGAGCAAAGAGTGTTGCCATGAGCGAACCGCTGTTGCCCGCGCCCGCTATTCCCATCGCCAGGCCCTGATGCTGAGGTGGGTACCATGCGCTGGCGAGAGGAAGCGCAGCGGCGAAGCTTGCCCCCGCTATGCCAAGTAAAAGTCCCAGCAGGAGAAAAGATGAAAGGCTGTTCGCCAGTTGCCATGCGATCACAAGAGGTATTACGGTCAGACCGAGCCCGATAAGGCCCGTGAGGCGCCCGCCAAATCTTTCTGTCATCCATCCGAGCACCGGGCGAAAGAACGATCCACCCAGAAGCGGTACGGCCGTCAGCAGCCCTTTCTGAGTAGCTGAAAGATGATAAGCCTCCCCTATAAAAGGTCCAAGCGGGCCAAGAATTACCCAGACCATAAAGCTGACGTCGAAATAAAGAAAAGCGGCCAGAAGCGTAGGAGGGTGGCCCGCCTTTCGGAAATCGCGAATTGACATATCGGCTCCGGAGACATTTCTGAACGCCAAACGGAGCGATGCTCCACGGTGGGCGGGAAGATGCCACAGAGACGGGCTGCAGCGGGTAATTTTCAGGATACACAAAGCCGAAACAAGTCTAAGCGTGGATTTGCTGATAGGGCCCATTCGCGAAATTAGGGGGGAGATTTCGGAATATTAGGACGTATTTTGGTGCGAGTAATGGAACTGAGTAGCGCTACGTCTGAAACCAAAGCTCACTTTGCGAGTAAAACCGTGATTCGGAGATCCAAAAGGTTGCAGTACCAGGGCGGGCGGGTATTTTCTTCCGTCAGTCAGAAAATGTACTATTTATTACCGCTCATAGCTGATATGCAGGCGTGTGACCGCAGTCCGCAGAATCTGGCATGATCACCGGGTTGTATCCACCAGCAATGTGGAACATCGATTGCATCCCTCTGGACCATGCCCGAAACGACAATTGTTCAGCGCACGCTGGGGAACACCGGCATCCGGGTTTCTGCGCTCGCGCTGGGTGGGCATCATCTGGGAAACACAAAGAGCGAGGCTGAATCCCTGCAGATCATCAATGGGGCGCTGGACGGCGGGATCACTACTTTCGACAACTGTTGGGAATATCATCTGGGCGCGACCGAACTGATGCTGGGGAAAGCTTTGAAGGGTAAACGGGACAAGGCCGTGGTGATGACGAAGGTCTGCACCCACGGTCGCGACAAGGATCTAGCGATGCAGATGCTGGAGCAATCCCTGCGGCGTTTGCAGACTGACCATCTGGACATCTGGCAAATCCATGGGGTTAGCTTTTACAACGATCCGGAATTGTTCATCCGGCCGAATGGAGCCGCGGAGGCTCTGACGCTGGCGAAGAAGCAGGGTAAGGTTCGCGCTGTTGGTTTTACGGGGCACAAAGATCCGCGGATACACATGGCGATGCTGGAAACGAAGTACCCCTTCGATACGTGTCAATTTCCCTTGAATCCGATGGACGCCAACTTCCGAAGCTTCGAGCAGACGGTCTTGCCTGAATGCAATCGCCGGGGTATCGGCGTGCTGAGCATGAAGCCGATGGGCGGGACCGGAGACATGGTGACGAGTGGCGCGGTAACGGCTGAAGAGTGCCTGCGTTATGCGATGAGTCTGCCCGTTGCGACCACCATTGCAGGCGTCGAAAAGATAGAGGTGCTTCAGCAGAACCTGAGCGTTGCCACCTCCTTTCAACCAATGTCGGCAACAGAGATGCAGGCGCTGCGAGACCGTGCAAAGGCTCATGCGGCTGATGGGCATTTGGAGTTATATAAGACGTCGATCAAATACGATAACCCTGAGGCGCGGATGGCCCACGGATTTCCTCTTGATTCTAAGAGCAATGAAGTGCAGGAAATGATTTCCGCATCGAAGAATACCGGAAAATCTATTGTAACGATGCCGCAGCCTGCCAAGTAAGCGAATCAGGCAATTGACCGGAAACTGCTATTATGAGCGGCGAATATCAAACCCAAAATAAAACAACGAGGCGCAAATTTGTGAAAGGCACGGCACTGGCGGGTGCGGGCATAGCTCTTGCGCAGAGTTCCGGCGAGATGCCTAAGCGACCTCTTGGCAAAACAGGATTGCAGGTCTCCATCTTGGGTGTTGGGGGCTACCACGTGGGCACCGCGGAGAGCGATGAGGTGGGTGCGCGGATCGTTCATGAAGCGATAGACAACGGCATCAACTTCTTCGACAATGCGTGGGAGTATCATCAGGGCCTCAGTGAAGAGCGCATGGGGAAAGCTCTGGCGGGAAAGCGTGACAAAGTCATCCTGATGACCAAGGTGTGTACGCACGGGCGTGACAGTAAGGTGGCAATGCAGCAGCTGGAGGAGAGTCTGGTACGCCTGCGAACCGACCATCTGGATGTGTGGCAGATCCATGAGGTTATCTATGACGATGACCCCGATCGCATATTTGCTCCGGGTGGAGCAATTGAGGCGCTCGATCAGGCGAAAAAGCAGGGCAAGGTCCGGTTCGTTGGATTCACCGGCCATAAAGACCCGGATATCCACCTGAAGATGCTGTCGCATAACTACCCTTTCGATACAGTGCAAATGCCACTGAATATCGCAGATGCCACTTATGCCAGAAGCTTCGGAAAGCTCGTGCTGCCGGAGTTGGTAAAACGCGGTATAGCTCCGCTCGGCATGAAAAGTCTTTGTGGCAGCGGTGAGCCCGTAAAGAACGGCATGTTCACTGCGGAGGAAGGGCTGCGCTACGCGATGAGCGTTCCCGGCGTTGCAGTCACTATCAGCGGAATGGAATCGCTTGAAGTACTGCACCAAAATCTTGCGATTGCGCGTGGCTTTCAACCTTTGAAACCTGCTGAGCTATCCCAACTCAGCGAACGCGCACGGCTGTATGCCTCAGACGGCCGGTATGAACTCTTCAAGACTACTAAGAAGTATGACGGAGAACTGGGTCGCCAGCAGCATCACTTCCCTGCGTCAGAGGAACTTCCTGTTTAGCCGATCCAGGTTTGGACTCCCGTTAGTGGCGATCTAAAAACTATTCCTGCGCCCTGTTGAGTTCCCACGAAAGAAGAAAAGAGAATCATATGTTTGCCAGCTTCATACAAGCCGGGTTTGAGTGTTCTTCGCACAAGTTGAGGAACGGTACACGCCTTGACCTTACCGCGAGCACTCAACATGATCGCTTCATTCGCAAGGATTATGAGCGCCTGAAGAGCATGGGCATTCGCACCGCGCGAGAAGGACTCCGATGGCACCTGGTGGAACCAGCCCGTGGCAAGTACGATTTTTCTTCCCTGCTGCCCATGATCGAGGCCGCAAATGACGCGGATATACAGGTGATATGGGA
>JAUZEU010000689.1 GCA_030838885.1 Bryobacterales bacterium
ACCCTGTGGGCCACCGGTCTGGGCGACACGAATCCGAAGGCCGACTCGGCAGCCATTGCCCAGGCGGCGGCCGCCACCGTCAACACGGTAACGGTGACGCTGAATGGAACCGCACTTCCTCCGGCCAATGTCATGTATGCAGGTCTGGCGCCTACCCTGGTGGCCAGCGCTTATCAGATCAACATTAAGGTACCGGCTGGGGTTACGGCTGGGGATGCTGTTGTTAAGCTGGCCGTAAACGGCAACTCAAGCGCGGATGGAGTTACGTTGCGACTCGCAGCCCAGTAATATAAGCCTTACCTTCTCGGCTGGTTGACCTTTACCGAGCCGCCGGCCAGCCGAGAACGCGTGTTTCAAATTCTTTTCCGGTTGTCTTCCAGATATCGGCGCGGCCTCCGCCCGGGACCACCCAAAGGGTGGTGGTGGAAGACCGCGGTGTGGCTTTGTCGGACAGCCTGCGCCGCCGAAGCGTCTGAGATTCTCACTCCGTAATGCAACCGGCCCCATGCAATCCTGGAATCGATAAACAGCGGCGTCAGCCACGAAAGGCCCGATGGGGTCACCCGCCGAATCCGCTCGTGGGCGGTGGCCGGGAAACTTGAATACGCACTGTCTGCGACGATATCCTTCAGAAAAATGTATCCGGGGCCCATCATTTCCGTGCGGTTCGCTCCCACCCCCTTGCAGAAGGATGATTGCCGCACCTGTGGGATGTTCCCGCCGGTAATACCAGGCGCGCCGAATAGTCGAGTTTGGGCGCGGTGACTGTTGCAACAGCGCAAATCCTGTTTTCAAATATCCCGCTTCGCTTCCAAAGAGTCTAATCCGCCGCCAGCGTGCCAAAGCGAACATCCCGTTATGTGAAAATTAGATTTTGAGACGCGTCACGATCGTCCTCCCGATGTTATTGCTGGCCGCATGCGGCGGAGGACAGCAAACCAGGACCGAAACACAAGCCAGTCTCCCCGAAGCACATATCGACCCCGCCACCGCAGGCACCATTACGGGCAAGGTTCTTTTCAAAGGCGAAGCCCCCGCCATGCCGGTGATCGATATGTCGTCCAATCCACAATGCGAACGGCAGCATCATACACCGCAAAAAGCTGAAGTAGTCGTGGTGAACGGAAACGGCACTCTGAAAAATGTGTTCGTGTGGATCAAAGCCGGCCTCGCGCCTGCCCGCTGGGCGCCCCCGGCTGAGGCCGCGCGGCTGGACCAGAATGGTTGTGTGTATCAGCCCCACGTGCTCGGCATCATGAAGGGACAGCAGCTGGAGATCCTCAACGGCGATCCTGTGAATCACAACGTGCACGCCGAAAGCACCGTGAACGCCGCCTGGAATGAGTCGCAGCCGCCGCGCGCGGAGCACAAATTTAAGCAGTTCAGTTCTGAAGAGGTCCTGTTCCCGGTGACCTGCAGCGTGCACCCGTGGATGCGTTCGTATATCGGTGTTTCTCCGCACCCGTTCTTTGCCGTGACAGGCGATGACGGAACTTTCAGTCTGAAAGGCGTGCCTCCGGGCACCTACACGGTGGAAGCGGTGCATGAGAAATACGGCAGAAAGGAAGGAAAACTGACTCTTGCCCCCGGGGGGAGCGCAGTTCTGGAGTTTACATATGGCAGCTAAAGACGTGGTGGGTTATCGAGCCGGTTTGCACCGCTGGTCGATTCTGCTCGCGTTTTGCACCTTGCTTCTGGTGGTTGCAGGCGGCATGGTCACTAGTCGGGACGCGGGGCTTTCCGTGCCGGACTGGCCTTTGTCCTACGGCCAGCTCATGCCACCCATGGAGGGCGGAATCCTGTACGAGCACGGGCATCGCATGATCGCCACTACAGTCGGGATGCTGACTATCATTTCCATGATCTGGCTTCTGAAAGCTGAAAAACGGCGGTGGCTGCGGATCCTGGGAGTTGTGGCGCTGGTAGCAGTCATAGTTCAGGGTGTGCTGGGTGGCCTGACTGTTATCTACCTTCTGCCCTGGTGGATCTCTTCTGCCCACGCCAGCATGGCCCAGCTGTTCTTTTCCACCACCGTTGCTATGGCGATCTTCACGTCTGACTGGTGGCTGCTGGGCCCGCAGATCATAGAAGAAAATCAGAAATACCGGATCCGCGCTCTGTCACTCGCAGCGCCAATTTGCGTGCTGGGGCAGTTGTTCCTGGGCGCTGCGGCGCGCCACAAGGCGATCGGGTCGATCTATCATATATGCGGATCTCCGATTGTCACAGGCGTGGTACTTTGGGTTGCATTGCGAATTCTGTTGCACTACGCGAATAACAGGGAGTTACGGACTGCCTCAGTCGTTCTTACCTGCATCACTTTTTGCCAGGTTTTCCTCGGAATTGCCGCGTACATGACCCGGATCGCGTATGCCGATGCGGTGCAACCGATGCCTCTGATGGTGACGTTCACGGTTTTGCATGTGGCTGTAGGCGCCCTGACTTTGGCGGCCAGCGTGACGCTTGCAATTCTGGTGCGGCGTAATGTGACTGCTGCTCCATTGGAATTTCGCGAGGCGGGCCGCGTCGCAGTTGTATAGGGCGCAGCATAGAACGCAGTGAAGGATTACATCGCACTTACGAAGCCGCGCATCACCTGGCTCATTCTCATGAGTACCGGTGTGGGCTATTTCTTTGGCCTGAAGCGTGGCTGGGCGGGTCCGCATGACTGGTTGCTGTTGTTCCACACAATCCTCGGCACCGGCCTGATCGCTTCCGGAACTGCCGCGCTGAATCAGTGGTATGAACGCAAATCCGATGCGCTGATGCGCCGGACCGCCGGGCGTCCGCTGCCTTCCGGAAAGATGACGCCCACCCGCGCCTTGCTCTTCGGAAGTGCACTGGCGTTTGTGGGCTTTCTGGAACTCGCTGTTGCAGTCAACCCGCTCACGGGCATATTGGGTGCTATCACGCTGGGCGCGTACCTGTTCATTTACACGCCTCTCAAGCAGCGGTCGCATCTCTCCACGGTGATCGGCGCCCTGCCTGGTGCAGTGCCACCGTTGATTGGTTACGCTGCATCGTATGGCGGGCTCACTGCCGAAGCTTGGACACTGTTCGCAATACTCTTTGTCTGGCAGTTCCCGCACTTTCTCGCTATTGCCTGGATGTATCGCGACGACTACGCGCGCGCCGGTATACAGATGCTTCCGGTTGTCGA
>JAUZEU010000690.1 GCA_030838885.1 Bryobacterales bacterium
AAATAAAAGAACAACAACGAGATAAACCACCCTAACAAAACTCAATCACTACAATAAACAAAACAAAAATATATACCTTAGCTCTCTGATTTCTGGCGCTTCCGGCCTCGGCGGAGGTGGTCGATTCAGCGGTGGGCGGATTCACGGTTCGCACTACCCTGAACATCAAAGCCGCACCAGCAGACGTCTACACGAGCCTGATTACCGGCGTCGGCAAATGGTGGGATTCCGCGCACACCTTCTCACATGATGCGCGCAATATGTCCATCGACGGCAAGCCCATGGGCTGTTTCTGCGAAAAACTGCCTGGCGGGGGCGGGGTGCGTCACATGGAAGTTGTTTACGCGGATCCCGGCAAGGGCTTGGTGATGAGCGGCGCGCTTGGCCCCCTGCTTTCCCAGGCGGCTGCCGGCAGCATGGAAATCCACATGACGGCAGCGCCCGAAGGCACAAAGCTGGCAGTCACTTACGCCGTGACCGGCTATCTTCCGGCTGGCATGAGCAGCTGGGCTGCTCCAGTCGACTCCGTGATCAATCAACAGTTCAACCGCCTGAAGAACTATATCGAGCGCGGCGATCCGGCGTCAAAATCCGCCAACTAAGTCGTGCAACACTGGGAAACCATGAGGGTTCTTCCGGTGTTTCTGCTTTCGGTGCTGCTTCCGGCTGCCGGGCTCTACGCTCAACCGGGCGAGGTCAAGGCCCACAAACTCGTGAACGGCATGAAAGTGCTGGTTCAGGAAGATCACAACATCCCGAACGTGGCGATGTACTTCTTCTATAAGATCGGGTCGCGCAATGAGCGTCCCGGTATCACAGGCGTCTCTCACTTTTTTGAACACATGATGTTCAACGGCGCGAAGAAATACGGGCCGAAGCAGTTCGACAACGAGATGGAGAAGGCCGGCGGCAATAACAACGCCTACACCTCAGAGGATGTCACCGTCTACACCGACTGGTTTCCCAGCAGCGCCCTCGAACTGATGTTCGACATGGAAGCGGACCGCATGCAGAACCTGGCGTTCGACCCTAAGATGGTGGATTCGGAACGCGGCGTGGTGTATTCGGAGCGTCGCACGTCGGTGGATAACAGCAATCCAGGCATCCTTTCGGAACAAATGCGGGCTGCGGCGTACATTGCGCATCCGTATCACTGGCCGGTTGTTGGGTGGCCATCCGACATTGAAGCCTGGACAATGGACGACCTGCGCGCGCATTACAAGACAGGCTATGCACCCAACAACTGCGTGATGGTGGTGGTGGGCGATGTTACGGAAGAGAAGGTGATGGCGCTGGTGAAGAAGTACATCGAACCCATACCCTCTCAGCCGCCCCCGCCTGAAGTGCGCACCAAAGAGCCGGAGCAGATCGGGGAACGCCGCGTGACCGTGCGGAAAGCGGCGCAGTTGCCGATGCAGATGATCGCATTCCACATTCCCGACGCGAAGAGCGCCGACCTTACTGTTCTGGAAGTGATCGATGCTTTGATGACAACCGGGCAGAGCTCGCGGCTTTATAGCCGAATGGTGGATCAGGATCAGATCGCGCTCAACGTGGGCGGCAGAGCCGAGCAGACGCTTGACCCCGGGCTGTTCATTTTCTCGGTCACGCCTCGCAGCGGCATAGAGCCGGTACGAACGGAAAAAACGCTCTTTGAAGAGATCGAAAAGCTGCGGACCTCGCCTGTGCCGGAAACGGAATTGCGGAAAGCAAAGAACCAGATGCTGGCGCAACACTACCGCCAGTTAAAAACCATCGCCGGCCGTGCCAATCTGCTGGGGACCTTCGAAGTCTTTCATGGCGATTACAACAAGCTGTTCACCAGCGATCGCGATATTGAAGCGGTGACCGTAGCCGACGTGCAGCGCGTAGCTTTGAAGTATTTCTCAGAGAAGAACCGCACCGTGGCGACCCTGATTCCGGAGGCGAAGTAAATGAGAAACCCAGCTTTGACACTCTGCCTGGCTGCCATCGCTTTTCCAGCAAATGCGGCAGAGGTACGGCTTCCGAAGTTCACGCGTGAAGTGTTGCCGAATGGCGTGGTGGTTTATCTCATGCCGAAGCCGGGCGTGCCGCTTGTGAACTTTCGCATTCTGGTGAAGGGCGGAGTCGAATCGGAGCCGGCCGGACTTGCCGGGCTTTCCGCCGTCACAGCGCAATTGCTGCGGACGGGCACGGCGCACCGAACCGCAACCCAATTCTCGGCGGATCTCGACAGCCTCGGCGGAAGCTTTGGCGCAGGCGCGAACGAGCAGTATGTTCTGATTTCCAGCGAGTTCCTGAAGAAGGATTTCGCGGCCGGTCTGGACCTGACGGCGGACGCGCTGCTGCACCCCACCTTCCCGGAGAACGAAGTAAAGAAGGTTTTGACGCGCAGCATGGACTCCGTCAGAGCGCAGAAAGATAATCCGCAGGCCGCCATCAACCAGTATTTCCGGGCCTTCTTTTATGGTCCCGCGCACCCCTATGGACATCCCGCGGATGAGGTATCGCTCGGTCGCATCGATCGTGGGAAGATCGCCGATTATGCGCGGCGGTTGTACGTCGGCCCGAATATCATTGCCGTGGTGGCCGGAGATTTCGATTCCGCAACGGCAGTAGCCGCCCTTCGCAAAACTTTCGGTGAGGCTCCGGCCGGTGCTTCCTGGACCTGGTCCAAAGACGTGAAGCCTGAGGGAGGCGCCCGGCTCTTGCTGGTGGATAAGCCGGACGCCACCCAAACATACTTCTCGA
Source organism: Bryobacterales bacterium (assembly GCA_030838885.1). Classification (GTDB taxonomy): domain Bacteria; phylum Acidobacteriota; class Terriglobia; order Bryobacterales; family Bryobacteraceae; genus BOG-234. The sequence continues at coordinate 2,734 of JAUZEU010000690.1, forward strand.
TCGCGCAGCCCGGTATTACCCGCACGGATCCGGACCGCACTGCGCTGCAGCTGATCAACACACTCTTCGGCGGGCGCTTCACCTCCATGCTGAATGACGCGTTGCGCGTGAACAGCGGCCTGACCTATGGCGCACGGTCTTCGCTCGATCTGCACCGGGAACCAGGTGCGATCACGATCAGCACCTACACCCGCACAGAGACGACAGGGAAGGCAATTGACATGGCGTTAGACGTCCTGAAACAACTGAACGAAAAAGCCATCACCGCCGCACAACTCGATTCCGTGAAGGCTTACGTCAAAGGCACCTATCCCACCCAGGCACTGGAAACGCCCGATCAGTTGGCCAATGTGCTCGGGGATATTGAGGTATTTGGCTTGAATCGCGGCGAAGTGGACGATCTGTTTTCCCGGATTGACGCCGTCACAGTGGAACGGGCGAATGCGGTCGCGAAGAAGTATTACAGGCAGCAGGACCTCACCTTTGTGGTGCTGGGAAGTGCCTCGAAAATTCGCGACGTTGTGCAAAAGTATGCGCCTGCGGTGAAGGAAGTGAAAGCCACGGATCCGGGCTTCGGTAACTAACTAATGCGTATTCTTCTTGCGTTAACTCTTGCAGCACTTCCGGCGCTCGCTGACGACGCGCTGCTTTCGAGACCCGATGTAAAGAAGGCCCTCGCCTTCATGGAAGCCAGTCACGAGCGCACGCTCGCTTCCCAGGTGACCATCGCGCAAATCCCCGCGCCAACCTTCCACGAAGCCGAGAAGGCGAAGTATATGGCGGGCGAGTTCCGGCGCGTGGGGCTGAAGAACGTCGAAATTGATAAGCAAGGTAATGTTCTGGGCTGGCGCGAGGGCGCAGTAAAGGATACCTTCGTCCTGGCGGCGCACCTGGATATCTCGTTTGCCCCCGGCGTGAATACTCAGGTTCGCAAGGAAGGCGCGCGCTGGCATGGCCCGGGACTGGGCGATGACGGTCGTGGTCTGGCGGCCTTGCTCAACATCGTGGAAGCAATGAATGAGGCGGGCATCAGGACTCACCAGACGATCCTGTTCGTGGCCAATGTAGGCGAGGAAGGCCTGGGAGATCTCAACGGTGTCCGATACCTGCTGAAAGAAAGCCCCGCACGCGAGCGGATCCGCGAGTTTATCTCGATTGACGGTTCCGACCCGACGCGCATCGTGAACGGCGGAACAGGCGTCAAGCGCTACCGGGTAACCCTGACCGGCCCAGGCGGCCACAGCTATGGCAACTTCGGTCGCGTCAGCACGATTCACGCAGCAGCACGCGTGATCGACCGACTTGCCGATATGCAGGTTCCTGCCGAACCAAAGACCACATTCAACGTGGGAAAAATCAGCGGCGGCACGGCAGTGAATGCGATTGCGGAGGAGTGTTCATTCGAAATCGATCTCCGCTCCGTCGATCCCGGCGTACTGGATCGCATCGAAGCGAAACTGTTCGAAGCGGTACGCGTGGGAGTGGAGCAGGAGAACAAGGCGCGGGCGGCCTCCGGAAGCGTTCTGAAATCCGACATGAAGCTGGTCAGCAATCGTCCTGCCGGGCAGACGGCAGTTTCCAGTCCTTTGGTGAATGCCGCTCAGACGGCTATTGGCGCTATGGGTCAGAACCCGGTCCTGGAATTCAGCAGCACCGATTCCAACATTCCAATCAGCCTGGGCATCCCCGCGATTACCATGGGCGGCGGCGGTCGCAGCGGTAACGCACATTCATTGGAAGAATGGTTCGAGCCCGCAAACGCATGGAAAGGACCTCAGACCGTACTTCTGACGATCCTCGAATTCGATTCGAAGCTGCAATAGGCCGTTACCGAAGAGCCGCCTCAAGACCGTCACAGGCGGAACGTACGCCGTCTTCCTTTGCAAGTTCGGCTGCACTTTGTTCCGCGGCATTCGCATAGCTCTGGTGCCTGAGCAATTCGCCCAACTCCGTCGCCAGCCGGCCAGCGCCATATTTCGCCCGAGGGATCGTCCTCGCCACCCCCAGTCTCACTACCCTTCGCGCATTGTCCGGCTG
>JAUZEU010000701.1 GCA_030838885.1 Bryobacterales bacterium
ACGGTAGTCGTAACTTTCGCGATAAAAGTAACGGTCAAGGCGTTCCTGAACCCAGTTCCGAATGGGCTGGAACAGGAAGGTTGCGATCAGCATGACCGTGATCATGCCCGTCTTACCCAGGTTTGGCTGAGCGATTGTTCCCACTGAGAAAACCACGAGGTAGAACACAGTGAGGATACACAGGGTAGCGATCGTGTAGGCGTAGCCGCGCCGGAAGATTACATCCACGTCCATCAACCGGTAGCGCGCAATCGCGTAGGCGATGGTAAGCGGGATGAGCGGCAGCGTAATCACCGCGTAGTTCAGGTAAGGGCTGAACTGAACGTCGAAAATATAAGGCAGCGCGTAGAGAATGCCAAAAGGCAGGAAACCGAACAGCATGCCGTTGCGCAGCCACTTGAGCTGCTGGCGCACGATGGGATCCTCCGCCACGCGATAGCCGTGCTGCAAAACGAGGCCGCTGACCAGGTAAGATGCCGTCAAAAGCGAGACCCAGGTACGGTCAATCGCGATCCGGACATCCAGCAGAGAGTGGCCCGGCGCCACCAGCACTCCCGTGGCGAACCCCGCCGCGACCAGCATCAAAATCGCCCCGGGAACATAAATAACCACACCCATCCACTTCCGGTACCAGGGCCGGGGCTCGGGAAAAGTCAGACCGAAGTGCAGAAACAGAACCGGAGCCAGCCAGACGGCTATTAGATTTCCCCAGTCAATAACCTGGTCGAACGCATTCAGTTTTCCTGTTGAGTGGAAGCAACAATAGATGAACGATGTCAGGCAGAAAACATAGAAATGCCGGGCCTGGATGGCGCTGCCACGCCGGAAATAGATGAACAGACCAATAGCCAAATAACATACGCCCACCAGGTATTGATAGGTAAGCGCCACGCCACGCACAGCCTCGGCGACAATGACGCTGGCTTTTACATCGTCGACACCCGCTCGCCTCACCACGTAAACAGCCTTCGCCCACGCGCCTCCGGACGCAAGACGTTTTGGCACATCGTCCGTCGTTCGGACCGGAGCGCCCTGAATCGTTTTGAGTACGTCGCCCTCCCGGATGCCCGCGCGATCGGCTGGTCCGTTTTGCCGGACGTCTACAGCGACCACCTGCCGCGATATATCGCGCCAGGTAACGCCGTCGTCCGGGAGCCGGAACTTTTGGTTTTGTCCATAGTTCAGGGCCGCCGCGATCGCAGCAGCGATCGTCAGCACCGTCAATATGGCGGTGGAGAGCTGGAATTTGAGTTCCTGCAGCATTGGCCCTTTATAGTTCCGAAAGCATCAGAGCAGACTTATACCTGTCTGGAATAACTCCCAATCCTCAGTCCACGTGCAGTTATCGTGCCACGGTGAGTCCAGGAATCAGGCCCTTAACCGACTGAAAACAATAGTTGTTCTATAAAGCCACTTACCGGCAGATTCCAAATTTGGAATTTCGTCCGGAACCCCCTTGCTGAGATCCAGGAGCGCACATGCGAACTATATCGCCGAGCGAGGCCGCTTGTCTTTCATCCAGCGTACGAACTCCTCGGGAGCAGTCATCGTGGAAAGCCTGCTTTGCTTTACGAGAGCCCAGTCCGCAAATTCTCCGGATTCCTTAATCTCCTTCAACGTGACTGGTGGCTCAATCAGGCCACGGAACCGAAGTTCGACCACCGCGAGCTTCGGATCTTTCGGGTCCGGGCACGAGTCGCTTATTACGTCTGCCATTCCGACCACCGCAGCCGCGCCCATGCTGTGGTAAATAAATACCCGGTCGCCGGCTCTCATTTCGCGGATAGCGCGCAAAGCCTGTGGGTTGCGTACTCCGTCCCAAACAGTTTGGCCATCCCGTTGCAAATGAGAAATATCGTACGTCTCGGGATCAGTTTTGGCAAGAAAGTAACGTTGTGAACCCAAATTTGGTATCTCCGCCTCACCAGAAGTATATTCTTTTCATGTGCTATCTCTTGCTAGGATTTAAGCAGGCACAATGACGCTGACGCTCAGGACCGTTTTTGCAATTATCGCTGTCTCGGTGCCATGCGCCGCCCAGACGGCGTCTGAAACAGCGCCGCCCGCTACGCTGAAGCCGCTTTCGCCGCCACCGGCTAACCAAAGCCGGATTGCTCCCGCCAACCCGAAGGCTGCGGCGGTACCCTCACCTCCCGCCAGAACGGGTACTTCGGATTCATCAGACCGGAAGGCGAAGCCCGTAGCTCCGGAATTAACTGCTGCTGTTGACAAGAACTCGCCGCTCAAACCCTATGTGATTGGCTCCCTCGATGTTCTGTCAGTAACAGTATGGAACGATGCAAAGCTTAGTGGATTTTTCGACGTCAGACCTGATGGAATGATGTCTATGCCTCTGATCGGCGAAATGAGAGCCGACGGACTGACGGTGAATGAGTTGACCGCGCTCATCAAAAACAAGCTGAGCGCCACCGTGATGGAAGATCCTGAGGTGAATGTTCAGGTCGCGCGAGTTAACAGTAAAAAGTTTTATATCTACGGCGGGTGCCTCCGTCAGGGCGAATTCCCGCTGAACGGCAGCATGACTGTGATGGATGCCTTTGCTAATTGTGGTGGCTTTAAGGATTTTGTCAACCTGAAAAAGATCTATATTCTCCGTGGAACTGAGCAGATACCTTTCAATTACAAGGATGTCAGCCACGGTAAACACATGGAACAAAATCGTCAACTGCAGAACGGAGACAGAATTTTTGTCCCCGAGTAGTGGCGCGGTCCGCTGCGGAAATAAGACAAGCGTATGACAGCAATAGCATCAGGTTCCGGGTATGTAGCGGTATCCCGCCGGCCGCTCGATCTGGAGGATTATGTCGACGTCGCCAGGCGTCATGCGGCATGGATTGCAGGCCCCATGTTTGCGGGATTGGTCATTTCCGTCGCTATCGCATTTTCCCTTCCCAACAGTTACAGGTCTGAGGCGGTCATGCAGATCACACCGGCGCAGATTTCCGAGGATCTGGTCAAAACCACCGGGAATCAGTTGCTGACTGACCGCATCATTCAGATGGAAGGCGACATTCTGAGCCGCAGGAGCCTTTCCGATCTGATTCAGGCACCGGAGCTGAATCTGTACCCGAAAGAACGGGCCAAACAGCCCCTGGAAGATGTCATCGAAATGATGAAGTCCAGAGACCTGAAGATCGATGTCCAGAATATGGCAAACCTGGGCAAGCACGCATCGGCGTTCAAGATCAGCTTCTCCTACGTGGATCGTTTCAAGGCGCAGCAGACGGTTTCAAAACTGATCACGCGCTTTGTCGATGCAAATCAGAGTTCGCAGCGCGACCAGCAGACCATGCTGCACGATTTCATCGGCGATGAACTCGCGAAAGCCAAGGCGGACCTGGAGAAGAGCAACGCGGAACTGACGAAGTTTAAGGTTGAAAATCAGGGGCGGTTACCAGAACAGAGCCAAATGAATATCGCCAGCCTGAACTCTCTGCAGGGTCAGGTCACTGGTGTTCAGGATCAATTGAACCGGCTGGCGCAGCAAAGAATACAGCTGGAGGCGCATCTATCCACGTTGAAGTCGCAGCTGGATCTGATTGACATGATGGCGCAGGACAGTTCGTCCCCCGGCATGGCTGGCACTCCGGCGTTTCGTCAGAACGCGGAGGTGGAGCAGCTCAATAAAGAGATCGATGCGGGCGAGTCGCATCTTCAGGAGCTGCTGCAGTCTTATCGGGAGGGTTATCCGGATATTCGCAACTTGCAAAAGCGTCTGGCTCTTTTAAAGAAACAGCGTGACGATCTGAAAGCGAAGCAGGAAGACGCTATCGCCTCGGATGCCGCCAAACCCAAAGAAGCTCCCAGGAAAACAACGAACTACCAGGTGGCGCAAAGCCGCACCACGCTGCTGGGGGATATCGATCAGACCAATGCTTTACTGAAAAATAACGATGCCGACCGAGTCTTCAAGCAGAAGGAGCAGGAAAAGGTCACCAGGCAGATCGAAGAATATCGAAACAAGCTGAGCGCCACATCGGGAATCGAAGCGCGTTACGCGGACCTGCAGCGGGAGCAGGCGAATGCCACAGTCAAATTTCAAACCATGCTGCAAAAGCAGGATTTGACAGCGCAGAACAATGACCTGATTCAGCGCAAGGCCGGCGAAAAGCTGGAAGTGCTCGACTCGCCCTCCTTGCCTATTACTCCGTTCAGTCCCAGTCGCTGGACGATCGTGGGGGGCGGGACGGCAGCTTCGTTCCTGATCGGTTTGGCTCTGGCGGGGGTTCAGGAGGCCAAAGATGCCTCCCTGAAAAATTTGAAAGACGTACGGGCCTACACAAATCTTCCCGTCCTGTGCAGCATTCCGCTGCTTGAGAACACGTTGTTAGTGAAACGCAAGAAACGAATCACTTATCTCGCGTGGTCCGCAGCGCTGGTGGTAGGTATCGTGGCCATCTGTTTATCTTTGGCCTTCTACTACACCCAGACCGTGACCGGGTAGGCGGAGAAGAAGACCAATAATGAGCCGAGTGCATGACGCCCTTCGTCGGGCTGAACAATTACTGGAGTCGCCGGAGGGGGAGGACTTCGCCGGTGCAGGGGTCGCGGCTGAGATACCGGCGCAAGCCCGTTCGCTGCTGGTCGCCGATGACCGCGATCCGGCCGAGCAATCCGGCCCGTTTGAGGTTCCCGGAACACAGGGTGTCCTTCGAAATGAATTCAAGGGCATTCAGGTCGATTGGCGCAATTTCCTTTCGAAGTGCAGGGTTATCCCCTTTCATCCGGCGCCTGAGGCTCACCTGATCGACATTGAGCGTCCACACGAAGTTCCGGGCGAGGAATTTCGGAGTCTGCGTACCCGCCTCAATCACATGCAGAGCCAGCAGGATCTGCGCTCCATCGTGGTGACCAGCGCCTCCCCCGCGGAAGGCAAGACTTTCAGCGCCATCAACCTTGCGCTTGCCCAGGCGCAACTCGAATCTCCTGTTCTGCTTGCCGACCTGGATCTCCGGCGGCCTGTTGTCCACAACATGTTTCAGTGCGAGAAGTCTCCGGGCTTTTCGGATTTTCTGCTTGCGGAGAAGCCGCTGGAAGAGTGTGTTCGGCGTATCGAAGGCACCAACCTGTACTTCATGCCAGCGGGGACGCAGGTCAAAAACCCGCTGGAACTGCTGAACATGCGGCAGGTCAAGCACATGATCGACGCATTCCGGAAGATCTTCAATTGGGTGATCCTCGACACGCCGCCGTTGCTCTTCTCCGCGGATGCGAACCTGCTGGCTACTCTGACGGACGGGACCCTCATCGTAGTTCGAATCGGCTCCACCACCTATGACACGGTGATTCGGGCCATGCAGTCGCTCTGCGAGAACAACGTGCTTGGGATTATTGCGAACGGAGCACGCGCAGGCGAGCTGTACAGTAAATATACGTATTACTATACGAAGCCTGACGAGGGTGGTTCGGACGAGGCTTAGGCTCCCTCACAGCTTACTCATTTCGAATTGCGGTGACCGGATGCAGTGCGGCCGCTCTTCGCGCCGGCAGCCAGCAGGCAAACAGCCCCACCGCCGCCAACAACGCCCCCACTGCCACAAAGAGCGTCGGGTCCGACGGCGATGACAGGAAAGGCAGGGCCGCCATTGCCCGTGCCGAAGGAAACGCGGCCAGCAGGCCGAGCCCGAGTCCTGCCCCCAACTGAACCACGCCGCGCCTCAGAACCAGCCGCAGAATGCTCTTTGACGTCGCGCCTAAGGCCATCCGCACCCCGATCTCCTGCGTCCGGCGACCTGTAGCATGTGCCATCACGGCATAGATTCCCACTGACGCGATGACCAGGGCGATACCAGCAAATACCAGGAATACAGTTCCAAACACACGCAGAAACCAGAACTGTCGCGCCACGGCTTCCCTGAGCGTGCTCACCTCGAACAACGGCAGGTCCTGATCGAGAGCGCGCACCACATGGCGGACGGCAGAGAGCGCTGTCGAATTATCTCCTGAGCGAATCAGCAGCGCCATTGAGTCATACGAATCCTGCCGGTAAGGCAGGAAGACCACCGGATCCGCCGGGGCGTCGAACGCCTGCTGTACGATGTCGCCCGACACTCCAATGACCGATATCCATTCGCCAGGCTTATCTTTCTCATAAAACCGGAAGCGTCTGCCAATCGCGTCGCGGCTCCGCCAG
>JAUZEU010000749.1 GCA_030838885.1 Bryobacterales bacterium
TCCCGCCTTCTCGAAGGCCGCCCTCAGTTCCGCCTCCGTCGCGATGAACATCAGGTTCGTCATATCGGAGGGCTTCGGCGGATTAGCCGCCACGGTACGAAATGGCTGCCTGTTCACCAGGGCGGGAAGCTCTGCTTCGTTCGGAAAGGGTCCAAGCTTTGCCTCAGGCCCGGCGGTAGCCCCGGTCCAGTTCAACGGTGCCGTCAGCTTGATGGTCAATTCCACACCAGCGTCGTAATCAATGTTGGCGTTCACATTCTGAATATTCAGAGTCTCCTTGGCGCCCTGCAGAATTGCCGCAAGTGCAGAGAACTTCTCGTTCCCCTCCAGCTTTGCAATGCCCTGATTCAGCCGCGAACCGTACGCCTGTGACGCATCGATACCGGTGATCACACCTTTCTCGTCAACGCTTTCGCGCGCGTTTTCCAGCCCGCTCACCACCGACTGCACAGGGGCCTTCACCTTGCCGTCTGTAATTTCATTGAACACCAGCTGCAACTGTGCACGGTCTTTATCGCTCGTCGCCTTCGCCAGTTTGACGGCCCCGGTAACTGTAGGCCCGGCGGGAAGCACGATCTTGCCGTCCACCACGACAGGTGCAATCACAACCGCGTGCACAGCGTTCTGCGGAGCCGTCGCCTCACTCGCGACCTTGTCCGTGAGGCGCACTTCAATTTCCGTTCCCGCCGGAATCGTCGCCGCAAATAACGGTGCTGCCAGCAACGCCAGAACTACGCACTTCATTTTGCCTTCAGTTCTGCTATCGGACCAGTCACGTCCTCGATCCGAAGCACTACATCCTTCCGCTTCTGCCACGTCTCTTCAGGCATGTCGAACCGGATCCCAACCATCCGGTCAATCGCCTCATGACCCGCGATAGTCTCGCGCGCCTTTAGTGGAACGTTGTACTGCTCGCCCACCTCAGGGTAATTCCGAAAGAAGTTCGCCAGATCCTTTCCCGCGATCATGCTGCCGTTCACCGGTGACCCGTCCGCCGTATCGATGCTGGGCTCCACATTGCGCACGACCATCTCCCTGTCCGAATCGTTTTTCAGATTGAAATCGAGAATCACAATCATCTCGTTGTCGTCCACCTTCTGCGCACGTACCTTGCCGATCTTCCCCGTCGGCACCAGGTGGTTCCCTTTCGTACTGACGAACCCCTGCCAGACGAGCAGCGCAATCACCGCAAGGGAGATTCCGAACGCGGCCATAAAAGGCTTACTCATGGCCTTACGAGAGTTCCCCCACCATATGCAGAATATTCTTCATCGATTCATGTGCCTTCTCAACTAACGTCCCGTCGAAGACGTGCGTTTCAAGGCCGATGTGCCCCCGGTAATGGTCCTTTTGCATCGCCTCCAGAATGGCCTTCCAGTTCAGCCTTTCCGGGCTGTCATCCAGTAGCCCCTTCCCTTTGAACTGTGCATTCAGCATACGATCTTTCGGCAGCACCGAGTAACCGTCCGGCCACGGTACTTCTTTCAGCGCCAGCGCATTCTGCGGGTCCCAGTTCAAGCCAATGCTCTTCGATGGAAGCATCGCCATGATGTCTCTCACTTCCACCGCTGTGCCGATATTCTGAGAGTTTTCGTTCTCAATCAGCAGCCGAACCTTGCCCCTCTCGGCAATGGGAATTAACTCCTCCATCACCTGAACGATCTGCCTGTACGTAGTTTCCGGGTGTTCCACGCGCGTTCCGGTAAAGACCCGAATCTTATCCACACCGAAGATGTTCGCCGCAGCCACCGCTATCGAAACGTCTTCTTTCCGGCGATCCCACCGCTTCTGCTCCGCTGCCACCCGGGTGGCCCGCTGCTCGTCGGTCTCCTTGCGCGACCGCACGGGTTCCATGCCCGGCCACGTGAATTTGAGCAGGCTTGTATTCAGAAACGACACTTTCAACTTATTCGCCGCCAGTTCCGCCGCCCAGCGTTTGAGTTCCGGCTCGGTGAGAAATGCGAACTCTTTCTTTGTCTCGGGAACATTGCGCAGTTCTACCCACTGGAGCCCGTACTGATGCGCAAAAGCAATGGCATCAGCCTGACTTTTGCCGATTTCGTCAGTAATGGCACTGATGTTGGCTTTCGTGATGTGCGATTTGAACGCCTTCAGCGGGGAAGCGGTAACCACGCCGGCAGCCCCTGCCAGCAATTCTCGTCTGGTCATGACTGCGATGATATCTCCAGACCTTGAAATGTTGCCAATCAGCCACGGTGTTTTGATCGATGCAATAGCCGGCCCCGGCGTTCTCCACGGCCTCACGGGCGTGATTGCCAGTCATGAAGGCGATATTGGAACCTGCTCCATAATCGAGAACAATTCAGAGGGCGCACGGATCTATTTCGAAGTAACCACATCCGCCTGGGAAGCCATGCTGGATGACCTGCGCGCGCTCCCCATAGTCAGACGTGTGGCTTCGGTCAAGAGTATGGAGCAAATTTACGGCAAGCGGATCATCATAATGGGCGGCGGTGCACAGGTAGCCCAGGTAGCCATCGGAGCTATCGTGGAAGCGGATCGCCACAACATTCGCGGCGAACACATCTCAGTCGATACGATCCCCCTGGTAGGAGAGCAGCAACTCGCCGACGCAGTACGCGCCGTGCCTCGTCTCCCCCGCGCCCGTGCTCTGGTGCTGGCCGGATCACTTATGGGCGGCGAGATTGAGCCCGCCGTACGCGAAGTGCGTGCCGCCGGCCTGCTGGTAATAAGTCTCAACATGGCTGGCAGCGTGCCCGACGCAGCCGACCTGGTGGTCACAGACCCCGTCCAGGCCGGAGTTATGGCCGTGATGGCTGTAGCCAATACAGCCAAATTCGCAGTGGAAAAGCTAAAGCGGCGCGTTTTTTAGCGCCGCCCCGATCAGTCCTTCCGCAGAAATTGCCCGATGGACCGTGTGGCCTGCCGGATCCGGTGCTCATTTTCCACAAAAGCAAAACGAACGTGCCCCTCGCCCATTGGCCCGAAACCGATACCTGGAGACACCGCCACCAGCGCCTCGGCCATCAATAACTTCGCGAATTCCAGCGAACCCATGCTCTGATACCGCTCCGGAATCGGCGCCCACAGGAACATGGAACCCTTCGGAGGCTCTACTGGCCACCCCGCGCGATTCAGCCCATCCACCAGCACATCCCTGCGCTTTTTATATGTAGCCCGAATCTTATTCGTGTCCTCGTCGCACTCGCGCAGCGCAACAATGGATGCAATCTGAATCGGCTGGAACATACCGTAATCGAGATAGCTCTTAATTCGCGCAAGAGCGGCAATCATTCGGGCATTGCCAAGGCAAAAACCGACGCGCCAGCCTGGCATGTCGAAGCTCTTCGACATGGAATAAATCTCCACCGCAACTTCCTTCGCACCGGGCACCTGCAGAATGCTCGGAGGCACATACCCGTCGAAACCGAAATCGGCGTAAGCAAAATCGTGGACAATCAGCGTGCCATGGTGACGCGCAAGTTCCACAATCTCCGTCAGAAATGCCAGATCCACACAGGTGGTGGTCGGGTTATGCGGGAACGAAATCAGCAGCATCTTCGGCGGCTTCGGGGATTCCCGGTATAACTCCTTCAAACGCTCCAGAAACGTTTCCGCATTGGGCATCGGCAGCATGTGCGCGTAGCCCTCAGACATAATCACGCCATACTGATGAATCGGATAAGCCGGATTCGGCGCGGCCACAACATCGCCAGGACCCACCGTCGCAAACAGCAAATGCGCCAGCGCATCCTTCGCGCCCATAGTGACAATGGCTTCTTTATCGGGGTCGAGATCGACATCATGCTTGCGCTTGTAGCGCTTCACAATCTCTTCCCGCAGGTGCGGAATGCCGCGCGACATAGAATACCGGTGATTGCGCGGGTTGCGGGCAGCCTCGATCAGCTTATCCACAACCACCTGAGGAGTCGCCCCGTCCGGATTGCCCATCCCGAGGTCGACAACATCCATCTGTGCTGCCCGTGCCTTTGCCTTCATCTCATTGATGACGGCAAATACATAAGGCGGCAGCTTCTGGATGCGATAGAACTCGTCTTGTCCTGACATGGGAGCTTTCATTTTAGCCGGACACCTCCGCCAACGGTGAAAAACCACCCGCAGCTCGCGGAAAATCGCGCCAGTAACCCGGGCATGGTAACTTGGAATTTCGCCTTCCTCTTGTCCCCATCGTCTAGAGGCCCAGGACATCGCCCTTTCACGGCGGTAACGAGGGTTCGAATCCCTCTGGGGACGCCAATTTTACATCTAAACCCGGACGGTGGCCGTCCGGTCCCGCGGTCCCAACCTTCAAACATGAGACAATCGATACGAAAGTCTCCGTCCATATGCCGTTCAAAAGAATCGTCAGCTTTGTCGCCGGGCTGCTTTGGCTATCCACCGCATTCGCGCAGGAAGGCCCCCGCCCCCTGCCCTCTATCGATCAAACCAACCTCCCGCACCAGCCGATCGG
>JAUZEU010000765.1 GCA_030838885.1 Bryobacterales bacterium
GAAGTTGTCATCACTACCGCTTACGTAGGCTCCAAAGGCACGAAGCTCTGGATCAACCGGGAGTTGAATCCGGCAGCATTTATTCCGGGTAATGGCCCGGACGGCAGAGCGCTCTCCACCGGTGGGAACATCGATTCCCGGCGCCTCAACACAAACTTCCAGGGCATAGATGAAGCTGCGACATCGGGGAATTCGACGTACCACAGTCTGCAACTGTCGGCAACGAGACGGTTCTCGAAAGGCTTCTATATACTTTCGAACTACACCTGGTCAAAGGCGCTTGATTACGAGTCCCTCGATCGTAATGCCAGCTTGCCGCAGAATCCCAACAACCTCAGGCTTGAGCATGGGCCGGCCGATTTCGACCGGCGTCATAGCTTTGTGACCTCGTTTATCTATCATCTTCCGAGCCCCTGGCAGCAGGGCCTGGCTGGAAAGCTCACCCAGGGATGGAGCACGAACGGAATTTTCCGCGCGATCAGCGGCAGCCCTTTGACCATAGCGCCGGGCACCGACAGGGCGTTGCAGGGCGGAGGTAATCAGCGCGTAAACGTAATCGGAAACCCGGTCCTCGCAACGGACCGATCGTTCGACGATCAACGGGCGCGATATTTCGACACTGCCGCTTTTGCGACTCCGGCTCTGGGAACGTTCGGCAACGAGGGACGAAACGCGATCTTCGGCCCAGGGCAGTTCAACCTGGATCTTTCATTCTTCAAAACCACCAGCATCACGGAGCGCGTCAGGATGGAATTCCGATGGGAAATGTTTAACTCGCTAAACCACGCCAATCTCGCCAATCCCAACACCACGTTCAACTCGTCGGCGTTCGGGCGAATTGATTCAGTGACAGGGCCACGCATTATGCAGTTGGGGCTGAAAGCGATCTTCTAAGCTTCTGAAGGCCGCTGGAAAACGGACGCCGCGCCGCTTGCACGGCGTTCAAATCTGGCGCAGCAACCAGCGAACAGCATTTTTCTGAAGTTTCTCGAATTCGGGATTCCACAGATCCACCAGCAGGTGACCTGGCGCGAGATAGCAGACACGGCCCTTGCCGTAATCATATGCCCATCCTGCAGCGGACGAACTGCCCAGATCTCTGAAGGGCAGACCGTCCTCATTCACGCTTTGGAGCAGCAGGTACTTCGGGTCCTTTTGATACGTCATGAAGTGCTGCTCGTCCGTCACGACAAAGTCTTTCACTCCTCGTGTGATGGGATGGCTGCTGTTGACGATCTTCACTTTGAAGGGGCGAATGGGAGGGTGCTGCTGAGTGACTGCACCCAATACATCGCGGAAGTCGTCGTTATGAGGGCTGATGTAAGTGACGTTGTGATAAAACAGGACCCCACCTCCCGCCTCGGCAAACTCCCTGACAGCCTTTCCCTGGGCAGAGGTGATCCAGTAATAAGGCTGACCACCCCATTTAGGCAGGGGTGGATCACTGACAATACCGGTTTTCCCCAAATGGGCGAACGCGGCATTGCTGCTTTCGTCCGGATAACCATCCGGCCAGGTCATGCCGTCGCGGAAGATGATCAGGAGCTTATAGCCGCGCAGAGTTTCCGCGTTCAAAAGCTTGACTTCGTCCCGAAAATCGATGGTGAGCCCGAGGTCCGCGCCGAGGGTTTTCCCCAATCCGGTCCGGATGTAATCACTGTTGTGATACCGGTCACCAATCAGGGCAAACGCGGTAGATTTCTCTGCGCCGAATGCAAATGGAGCAGAAAGCGCTAAGCTGATCGCCCTTCGCCTCGTAGTGAGTTTCATTCATAGTCCTCGTGACTGGATTCAGGAACTCACGCGGAAGCGGGTACTTTCGTAGCCCCAAGTCGTGAGTTCGTCCCTGCAGTGCTGCTCGGTCCCAGCACCCTTGTTCGCAGAGAATCGTATCACACTATGGCGCGCTGTATTTGAAAGCCCTTCAACCGTGCATCATGATCCAACACGGCTTGCCGGGGCCAGTCTTTCAGCCTGCAGTTCACTAAATCTTTGCCCGTTGGCATGAACGAGTCGGGGAAGATCAGATAACATACCTCAATGCATGCGCGCTTAATTTTCCTGCTCCTCGCTTGCTGCCTTATGCCTGGCGGGTTCGCATTCGGGGCGCCCGGCATGGTGAAGGTCAAACCTGGTGACTGGGTGGTCGATCCTCCCACGCTCACCAATCTCGGTTTTGAGTGGTCCATTCAGGGCGACGACAATCGCAATGCGACCGTTGATGTTGCCTATCGGAAGCTGAGAGCCACGGAGTGGATACCTGCATTACCGCTGTTGCGGCTTCAGGGGAGCGAATCTATCAGGCTGAAGGCGTCTTCGACGTTGTTTCACCCAACATTTTCGGCAGCATTCTGGATCTCGATCCCGACACGGCCTGTCAGGCCAGGTTCACGATGACAGACCCGGACGGTTTGCCGAAGTTACCGGCAGAGCAGTCGTCAGAACCCTGACGGTCAGGACAAGACCGGAACCCCAACCCTTTGAAGGCCGCCGCTTGTTCCACGTTTATCCCCCTGATCACAAAGGACCCCGGAAAGTGCAGTTGCCGTATAAGGCGGAAGATTGGGACTTCCGTCTCAGGGCCGGTTCGGCGGCGGTAGATGCAGGCACGCCCCTTAACAACGTGACGGATGACTTTGCGGAACGTGCCCCCGATCTTGGCGCTTTGGAGGTGGGAAAGACGATGCCGCACTACGGCCCCGTTGAAAGGGGGTTGTTGATTGTTTGCGCCCGGTTTCGAGCCCCTGCGCACTCACCATACTTGACGATTCCACGCTACTGCGAAACCGCACGCCGCGGATCGATACGGCTGGCCAGCAGCGCGGAGAACAAACACAGACCACTGCCAAAGAGAAATGGCGAGGTCCATCCAAGTTTGGTCGCCAGGTAACCTACCATTACGGCCGAGAGTGCGCCACCCAGGTTGCCGCAGGTATTCATAACGGAGCAGACGCTGCCGCTGTATTCGCCCCCGAGGTCGATCGACATCGCCCAGCAAACCGGAACGGTAAGTTCGAGACCTGCAAGTGCCACGGTCAGTGCCACAATCGCCCAGGCCGGGTCGCTGGCAACGACGCCGGGCAGCAGAGCCAAACCACCCACCGCATAGCCGACAATGGCCACGGACAGCCGTCCCCGGCGAACGTTCTTCCACTTCGTTGTCAGGTGATCTGAGAACACGCCCCCGAGCACATTGGCGACAGTTGCACCAAGCAGAGGCAGTCCGGCAAGGCCAGCGCCCAGAGCGGAGAAATGGCGCGCTTCCCGGAGATAAGTCGGCAGCCACGCCAGGTATAGCCAGAGCACCCATCCGTAGCAGAAATACACGGTGCTCAAACACCAGACATCGGAACTGGTCAGAATCCGTCGCCATGGGACCGATCTTCTGATGTTTCCCAAATGAGGCGCAGGGCCGCCGTTGTAATCAAGCAGCGCCAGTTCCGCCGCATTCACGCCTCTGTGTTCCTGTGGGTAATTGCGATAGTATGCGAACCACACGATCGACCACACAACACCGGTGGCGCCGAAAATGACGAACACCATTCTCCAGCCTGAGATCGCGATCAGAGACATTACGAAGAGCGGCGCGACGGCGGCGCCCAGGCGTGCTCCGGAATGCTGAAAGCCCTGTCCGAAGGCGCGCCGGTCTGAGGGCAGCCATCGCACCAGGGCGCGCGAACCCGACGGAAATGCACCCGCTTCGCCCATTCCGAAAAGAAACCGTGTGAGGGCGAGCGAGGAAGCGCTGGTGGTGAGACCCGTGCCCGCAGTAAAGACAGCCCACCAGAACATGGCGCAGGCGAGAGTAATGCGCGCGCCAAACCGGTCAGCGAGCCACCCCATTGGGACCTGAAACATGGCATAGGACCAGTTAAAGGCCGAGATGCTCCAGCCCATGGTGATCTTGTCCACGTGGAAGTCGCGCATGATGCCGGGAGTTGCGGCACCGATGGCGCCCCGTTCCATATACATCATGAACGCCATCAGGAACGTGAGCCCCAGAACACGATAGCGAGCGCTGGTTGGCCGCGTTCGTGCGGCCTCCGGCATTGACCGTTTCTGCCATTCATACTGCGTGGAGGGGGACATTGTTCGGCACTCGCTGATTTGGAAGTTATATCAGAACGATAACTTCATACCGAATTCAATGATGCGCTGCCACGAGTACGTGCCGGTTACCACTCCGAACGCAGTGCTCGTCGGCGTGGTGGTCGGGTTCACGAATTGTGGATGGTTCAGTGCGTTGATTGCCTCCGCCTGGAACTGGAGACGGACATTTTCTCTGATCTGAGTGTTCTTGATGAATGACAGATCGAAGTTGTTTACACCCGGTCCGCGAATGCCGGAGAAGCGGGTGGATGCCGTGCGTATGTTGCTGGCGAGTTGCTGGCTCGAAACCCGGTTGACGCATGAGGTATTAAACCATCGTGAGACGGTTCTGGAATCGGCGGACAACGGAATGTCGCCGGGGGCGCACAGAAGAATCGCGTTTCCGAAACCCAGAGCCTGGCCGCTTTGTTTCGTGTAAACACCCTGCACCTGCCATCCGCTGATAGCGCGCGACACTAACGCATTGCCCGAATTTGCCCAGCGCTTGCCGGCTCCGAACGGGAGTTCGTACATTGTCGTGACTGCCGAACGGAAGGGCCGGTCCTGGTCCGAAATGACATGCTCCGGGCGGGTGTCGACAGGGTTCAGATAGCTGATGGCTTCCATATATTTCGACCATGTGAACGAGTAGGAGGCATAAAGGCCCGCAGAGAAGCGCTTTTCGAGACGCGCCTGGAAAGCGTGATACCAGGAAGAGCCCCCATTGCTGGTCTCTGTGACACCACTAAATTGCGGATACGGCTTGAGCAGTTGCGACAACGCCACAGTGGTTGCAGCGAGGTTGGTTCTGGGAAGCAGCGGATAAAAGGGATTGGTAACCTGCGCGCCCAACGTGTTTATCGCTGTTTGATCACGGACGGGAGAGGTGCTGAGGTACTGCCGGGGAAATGGGTTAATATCCTGTGTGGTGAGCAGTCGCGTGCCGCGCGTTCCGACGTAAGACATTTCGAGCAGGATGGAGCCGCGGAACTGATGCTGCACGGCCAGCTGCCAACGCTGAACGTAGGGGTTTCTGAGGTTCTGGTCGAAAAAGCTGACGTTCTGACCGAGGAACGTGGACGCGCCGCCAGCTGCGCCAACCGGGCGAACAAAGCCTCCGGGAAACGGATTGGTCAGGTTCGCCGTGTAGGTCTGGCCGTTATCGAGAGATCCCACAAAAGCCGTGGAAGAACTAAAGCCAGTCTGGTTTACGTTCACGTTTGTGACGCCGAGTGGAGCGTAATAGATTCCGTAGCCGCCGCGAATCACAGTTGTGGGAGAAAGAGAATACGCAAAGCCGAAGCGGGGCATGAAATTTCGCGCAGAGGTGTTCCAAAGACCCGAAGAGCCGCCGACGCCCGCGAAAGTCAAACCTCCATTCACACGGAATGCACTTACCGGTATTTGTGAGACGGGGCTTTGCCCGTAATTCTGCAAGGCTTGCTGACCGATGGAGGTGGTCGCAGCCGGGTCGAAGCTCTTAACGCTGCGATTGAATCGCTCCGTTAGGGCCGAGGGGAGTTCGTAACGCAAGCCGAGACTCAGGGTCAGCTTCGTACTCACCTTCCAGTCGTCCTGGGCATACAGAGCAAAGTATCTTTGCTTTTCTGCAAAGCTGTTGTTTACGGGAAGGTTGCCGCTGGCCGGAAGGCCATACAGGAAGCTCGCGAAATCCTGTCCGATAGGGGCCGGTGCCGACGTGTTGAACGGGCCTCCCGTCCATGTGGAATCGAAGGCCAGCGCGCCGGACGAGTTCCCTAGGTCATACGCGTTTTCAAGATAGTCGCGATAGGTGAAGCCGGATCGGATGGTGTGCGCGCCGATGATGTTGGTGAGATTAACCGCCCCTTCGTGGATCATGTAAATCTGCTGGTTGTTCGAGTTCACACCGCCCAGAGGGGAGAACACTGTGGAGCCCGAGAGAGAGCTCACGCTGATATTCGGAAGCCTCAGAGCGCGCGGATCCAGTTGCTGCAGCTGGCCAGTGAACGCTGGCGAAAAGCCGAGAGAGGCCAGGTCCCATCCTTGCTGGTAAGGCGTGTAACCGGTGGTGAAGCGCATGAAGCTATACCGGGAATCAACAATGAAAGTTGGCGATGCGATGTAGACGTGATCCAGCGCAGCGCCGTGATTGAAGCGGTAAAAGTTATCGCCAACCGTCTTATTCTGCCGGATGTTCTCAGGACGCTGGAGCGACGTTAAATTCGAGCGGCCGTATAAACGCTGCTTTTCGGAGATGTTGTGATCCACCCGGGCGAGATTATTCCAGTAAGTATCCTGAGCGTTCTTGCCCATGGTGTAATTGTTGGTGCCATCTACTGTGCCCGGCTGATTCGGCGCGTCCCATAATTTTGCGATTTTAGCAGCGACCGGGTTCACCCGACTGGCAGGGATGATGTTGCCGGCGAGAGGGGCTCGCTGGAATCTGCCCCCGGCGATTGGAACTGTTGAGTAGGGATCATAAATTTGATAATTGGGCGAGATCGCCAGCAGTGCGGAGAAATCTCCCGCGCGCTCAGCCGCAGTCGGAACGGTTTCCACCACCCAGGGTGATGGATCGAAGCTCCATGCGCCTTCAAAGCCGTATGTGAAGAACGTCCGGTTCCGGCCGTGGTAAATCTTCGGTAAGACGATTGGGCCGGTCATGCTGGCCCCGTAACGGTGAATGCGGAAGCCCGGCTTTCCGGTAGACAAACGAAAATAGTTATCGGCATTCAGGGCCGGGTTCTGCATGAAGTACTCAGTCTGCCCGTGGAATGTATTGGTTCCGGACTTCAGGGTCATGTTGATGACTGCGCCGGTATTGAAACCCCAGCTCGCATCGAATGTCGAGGTCTGCACCTTCAGTTCGCTCACCACGGACTGAGGAGGTGAGTAAGCAATCTGCTGTCCCTGAAGGTTCGGTGTTCCATCCACCTGGAATTCGTTGGCGCCGGGCTTGGTGCCGTTGACGCTGATGGAGGAAGGGGAGCCGGTATCGAACGGCCGGATATACGCGGCGGATTGGGGCGTGAACGTCACTCCCGGCGCGAAGGTCGCCATGATCAGAACCATGCCATCTTTGGTGGGGAGTTCGGAAATCGCGCGGGCGTCCACTGTGTGCCCCAGGGACGCTGTCGAGGTGTCTAACAGAGGGGCGGCCGCACTCACTTCGATGCTCTGGGTCGCATCTCCCACCTGCATTGCAACGTCGGATGTAGTGCGGTCACCTTCGCGCAACACGATCGCGGTGCGTGTGTAGGTCTTGAATCCGGCCTGTTCCACTGTGAGGTTATAGGGGCCGGGAATCAGGTACGGCAGGATGTAATCTCCGCTGGAATTGGACGTGGTGGTGGCATGGACACCGGTATCAGTGTTAACCCCTTCCACCTTTGCTCCCACGATTCCCGCGCCCGACTGATCGCTCACCCTGCCCAGCAACGTGCCGCGCGCGTCCTGTGCCCTTGCCGGAGCCATGGCAAGGAGAATACCCCCTGCCAATACGAGAGCCGCTTGAAATTTCATTTCCCATCTCCTGTTCATCAAAAACATCCTTACTGGCCCATCCGCGTGGACTCATGCGCTGTCAGTTGCCAGTGGCCGTTGTTCTCGACATAAACGTGCAGGGTACGAACCCGGAAAGTAGGGGAATTCACCAGCTTCACGTCGGCAAAGGCAGTTAACACGGCCGTCTTGCCGTACACCCGGATCTTCATGTCGCTGTAGGTCATGGATTCGTAGTGCGGGGGACCCTTCATCACACCGGCTATGTACTCAGCTTTGTTCTGCAGCTTGCCGCCGGCGTGGCAATAAGTCAGATCGTCGGCGAGGTAGGTGTTCAGCGCGGCGGAGTCCTGTTTGATCGCCGCCCGGTACCATCCTTCGGCTACTTCACGAACGGCATCCGCCGGTTCTGCGGCGACGACGACAAATGAACATAAGAATGCCAGGGTAAGCACACGGATCATTCAACACCTCCTCTTTCCACCACGAACACATGCCCACACCGCTCGCGGGTGAACGTGCTTCGGGCTGGACAATGGGCACTCTATTGAATAACCGGGCTGCGTCGCAGCCCTGATTTCGGCTGTTGTAAACGTTTCTGCTACTGAAACACTGCTGCGATCGGATGCCCGCCGGGTGCACTGCTTTGTACTCTGCGCCAACCAGGTGCGACTTACGACCTGATTCTCTGGCAGAAACTTTGACGCAGCCGATGCTTAGTGATATACAACTAGGGAACAAATGCCGGAACAGGCCAAGTATCTGCTGGAATCGGTTCTGCGGGCATGTGATGTGCTGCAGGCCTTCCGTTTTGAAGGCGAAGCCCTGCGACTGCGCGACATCGTCTCACGTACCGGAATCAACAAGACCACGGCGTTCCGTCTGATCCGCAGCCTGGAGAAAGGCAATCTTATCGAAGTCTTACCTCCAGGGAGATACCGATCCACCATTCGCCCGGTGCAACTCAGGCGGCTTCATCTCGGGTACGCGGCGCAAGGATCCGACCTGATGTTTTCACGGGAAATCAGCGCCAGCATCACAAGGGCTGCGGACAAAGAGAAAGTAGGCTTGCTCGCCTTGAGCAATGAATACAGCCCCAGGGCGGCACTGCGGAATGCGGACAAGCTGATCAAAGCCCGCGTCGATATTGCGATTGAGCACCAGACTTTCGAAGAAGTCGCGCCGCTGATTTCGGCGAAGTTTCGGGAAGCGAAGATCCCACTCATCGCGATTGGCTTTCCGCATCCCGGCGCGGTTTACTACGGGGCGAACAACTACGATGCGGGTCTTGTGGCGGGCCGCGCACTCGGGCGCTGGGCAAAGCAGCGATGGGAAGGCGCTGTGGATGAGGTTCTCCTGCTGGGGCGTTCCATAGGCGGGTCGGTCCCGCAGCTTCGTATGCAGGGAATGGAACGGGGCATCCATGAAATTCTGGGCGAGCACGGATTTCGCTTCGTTCAGGTAAACGGTGACGGCCACTTCGATGGCGCGCTGCGGGCCGTACGCAGGCATCTGCGATTTGGGGATGCGGGGAAGACGCTGGTGGCTGCGATCAATGACCCAAGCGCGTTGGGTGCGCTGCGCGCCTTTGAGGAAGCGGGAGTACTGAACGGGTGCGCTGTTCTGGGCCACGGCGGTTCCATTGAAGCGAGGGCTGAATTACGCCGGCCGGGAACCCGACTGATCGGCACAGTCGCTTACTTTCCGGAGAACTATGGGCCTGAACTGATCGCACTCGCAGTGGGCATCCTGGGCAACAAACCGACGCCTAACACAGTCTTTATTGCCCACCGGCTGCTAACTCCGGCCAACGTCAATCATTACTACCCGAACGATTCCGCGTTCCCCGAAGAAGACGCAGCGCTTCTTCACTTCGAATGATCGGACTGGGTGATGGCGCTTTCCAGAATCCTTTTCGCCCGTGACGGGTTAAACACGCCGCACGAGCAGAATCTGGCCAGATAACTCACGGCCTGTTCCGGTGTACGGCGTCCCTCCTTTACCCAATCCGTGATCTTCTTCGCCATGGAGTGGCTGACCATCCCGTGGCCGCACATAGTGGAAAGCATCATGACGTCCGAGGAGGGGAGCTTTTCGGTGCGACCTTCGAAGCCCAGCGAGTATCCGATGCTATGCCGCTTGATGCAGGCGTGGTTACAGCATTGTTCCGCGCCGTCAATCGATGTGGACACATTAATGCTCAGCCCCAGATCTTCCTTTTTGATGCGCTCGATGAAATCTTCCGCGGCCACTTTGTTATCGAAGACCGCGGCACAAGTAGTGGGATGATCCAGGCCATCAATCACCGCCTGAAAATCCGGTGTGATGTTGCGCTTCCAGTGAGACAGCGGATTCATGCTTGTGGAGGGCCGCAGCGCGCCACCATGGCGGGCGTCTCCCAAATTGACCGGCTTATGCTCCACGGCGATTTGCAGAAAGCGGCGCAGCCGGGGGAGCGTGTGCTCATTGTTCGTCCCCTTGCTGGCCATGGCAAATACGATGAAATCATCCTGAAAGCTTTCGGCGTCGCCGAAGCGGTGAAGGGTATTCGTCATGCAGTAACTGCCTCCCGTTTCTCCGGAACTGCCTGCAACACCGCCCTGCCCAGACCCAGGTTGGTCTTGGCCCTTACCAGCTTGTATCCAAGGCGCTCCAGAATGGGGGCCACGATGTTTTCTTCGCCCTCCGTACCGCATCGGGTACCGACCCCGATCGCGATAGGCGACTTCACTTTTTTCTCCACGTCCCACACGAGCCGGATGATTTCTTCCGTGCGTTCAATACCGGTCTTGATCTCGACAATCGCGGACATCACCTTTTCATTAAGAATGTCTTCTCGAAGCGTGCCGCTGGGAACATCTGTCATGAGCGTGGTGATTGGGTTCTTCTTTTCGAAAGACACGCCGGCCTTCGCCAGGGCCCAGCACATCTCCTGAATCTCGTAGAAACGTGCGCCGACTCCGGGGCGGCCAAACTCGATGGTGAACCCGACTTCACCCACCTTCACACGGTTGCTGACGTCATTCGTCTTCACCTCTTCGGTCCCGCGGCCCTCCACTCCTGTGGACTCGTGGGGAACCCTCGGGTCAGAAAAGGCGCGACGCACTACTCTGGGCCACACTAATTCATCCGGCTCAAATGCGGCAGTAGGGCAAACGTCCGGTTCCGGATCGAAGCGCAGGCGCATCATTTTAAATACGTTTCGCACCGTGCGGACCATGGTGGGATTCAGATGTTCCTGGCTCAGCCCGTTGAAACACGAGTAACACTCGACGCATTCGTCGCGGTTGATGGTGGCGCGGCGGATAACCGGATCGATATAGATCGCATCCATCGGGCACACATAGGTGCAATTACCGCATGCGACACACTTATCAGGATTGATTCTCATGGGGTTTGATAATTATGCTTTGGTCAGTTTCGCTACCAGGTCGGTCTTCCCACCTACATCGGTGAGCCGGAAGTCGCGTCCCAGATACCGGTACGTGAGCTTAGTGTGCTCCAGGCCGAGGAGAGCGAGCAGAGACGCATGTATATCGTGCAGGTGAACGGGGTCTTCG
>JAUZEU010000037.1 GCA_030838885.1 Bryobacterales bacterium
CCGCTCAGGGCGAGCAGGCCGGACCAGGCGGCCATGGCCCGGGCGTAGTGGTGACCGCACTCGGCCTCATCCCAAGGGTTGCGGCGCTCGCCATCATACCGCTTCCGGATATTCTGGATGGCTTCGACTCCTTCGGGCACCATTCCTTCATAGAGCATATGGGAGGCGGTGGAGTACTCGAAGCCTGTCATGATTTCCGCGTAGTACGGAAACGGAACTCGCGGTCTCGGCGCTTTGCCGTAATCACAGATCACCATAGCTGCTTCGTCGTTTAAGGCGAAGGTACGCTGGACCGAGTTGTGCTCGAGCAGCGTGCGCTTGTAGTTGTACCGATGGATGGAGGCGAGAGCAGCGCGGATGTTGGATTGATCCAGCAGCGTGCCCAAACCCGCAACGCCGGCCAGGTACTGCCCCACCAACTGATCAACCAGGCAACCCTCCCCCACCTGGAACTGCGGTTTCTCGGTGTCATCTGAACCCATGGTGCTGCGGAGCGACGGCGCGATGTCACTCTGGGGCCAGCCGCGAACCTTCTGAACATAGTACTCGCCATTGAAGAGATTGGCGTCAATCCACTTGCTGCCGCTGTCAAATACCCTGCGATATTCACCGGCAGCGCTAGTGTCGCCGACAGCGCGCGCCATCTCCTCCGCGGCGCGCAAGGCTGCGAGATAGTAGATTCCGCACTGGGGGTTCGGTCCGTAGAACTCGACGTCGTAGGTGTTGTGCTGCACGCCCTCCATAACGCCGTCACGATTTGCGTCCCAGCCGCCAGGCACCCAGGCGAACTCGACGGCTTTTTTAATCCGTGGCCAGAAACTGCGAAGCCATTCAGTGTCACCGCCGAGCCGGAAATCGTAATAGGCGTGGATGATCTGCCCCATCTGTCCATCGGCCGCTGCGAAACCCGAGCGTTGCTTGCCGTCAGGGAGCAATTGGCGGAAATGCATTGCGCCCGCATCGTCCATCGAAAATCCGAAAGCCGCTTTGCGCAGAGAACGGGAGAGGGAAGGAAACAGGTGTGCCGTAGCTGTCTCATAGTTCCACACATGCGTGCAGTTTCCGAAGCAACACCCGATTTTGTCGTTTACGCCTTCGAAGCCGTGGAACTCGCCATCCGCGGTGCGGAAGCACGTCGTGGTGACAAGCGTGGAAAGATTGGCGCTGGCGGCATCTTTCACCGGTTCCGGCAGCGTGCTTTCGCGGATGGATTGAGCGAAGAGCCGGGTGTCTTTTTCAAGCCGTTCCAGGTTGGCGGATGCGTATTCGGCTGCTTCCCATGCGCCCGCGAATCGCGTGCAGTAGTGGTTACCAATGACTGTGTCTTCGTCGCCCTTCGGCGCTGTCCACCCGCAGCGTCGAGGGGTCCTGTTTGGAAAATGCCATGCCAACAGGAAGGTATAATCCGCGCGGGCTCCGGCACCCAGAGTTCGCTTCAGACAAAGCGCGCCGACAGAATTGCGGGATTCGGGTTCGGTCAGTTCACCATCGGCCGAGAAGTCGTCCCAAAAAAGCATGGGCGAATTCCACCAGCGACCCCGTTCCCAACCGCGCATCCACGTCACGTTGCCATTGCCTGCGCCGAGTAAGCACAAAGCGAAACTTCCGTGCATTATGTCGGTTGGGTCCAGACCGGGGTTGGTCATGAGCAGCCCTTGCAGCCCGTTCCCGGTGCGATAGTTGGATTCGCGCGTATCGTCAGTCGGCCGTTGCGAGGGACGGGCTTCCGATCCGCCGGTCGGGTTGTCGATCGAGAAGGCTATTGACGCCTTGACCGTTTGCCGCCCAGGGTTGAATACGCGATATCGCAGCACTGCGACAGGCAGCCCGGACTCGTCCGCTTCGTGCGGGATGAACGGCGAAAACGCCTCGAGCGAGACGCGCACCGGCAGGGACCGATCCTGGAATTCGATGCTCGCAAGAGGAAACTCGCCGGTGAAGGTTGCCGAATCCAGGCGCTGCAGGCCCGGAGCGTTTTTCGAGCCTAAGCCGTTCTCACCCTGGTAAGGTACCTGGATGCGGGACTCTAGCACCTTGGCGACCGGCTTACCGTTCGCGGCCTGGACCCATATGGAAGGAAACGCGTACGACGGTGAGTTGCCTTTGTCAGCGCGATTGAAAATCTCCCAATCGCGGAGTTGTCCACGGCCACCCAAGCTGATGCTGCCGGCACCCACGCCGCCGAGCGGAAAGGCGATTTGCTGAAGCTGGCGACCCTTAAACACTCGCGGATAGGTGACTTGACCGGCATGAGCGGATTGCGCGGGTGGATGGGATGACGTAGCCTGGCCGGTTGCTGCGGCTCCCGCAAGCTGTGGCGCCAGCCCTGCTCCCAAAGTTACCTGCTGCAGAAACGCCCTGCGGGCTGATTTGTCGTTTTTGCCGGTCATCGGTTTGCTTTATTAAAACAAAATTAGAACAGGAGTTTCAGCGCGAGTTGGATATCGCGGGGCAGGTTAGCCTGAGTGCTGATAACTCCCGCGGCCGACGAACCGATCGTCGTGTTAGGCAAACTGAACTGCGGATGGTTGAGGGTATTGAAGCTTTCAACCCGGAACTGCAGTTTTAAGTACTCACGCAGGGCGAAGTTCTTAAAAACCGAGAGATCCAGATTGCCCAACCCGGGAGCTCTCAATCCCGAGAGCAGCCGGCCTGCGTTTCCGTAGGTGTAGGGAGCGGGCAGCGAGAATTGGGACGTATCGAAATAGTGGTCGAGGCGCTTAGAGATGGGACCGCTGAGCGATGGGTCCTGGCCAGTCCAGTTTGGCCGCTGCGCGCCACCGTAGTTATTCAAACTGTTCGAAGCGACAGCTAACTGAAGAGGCACTCCGCTTTGGAACGTGGCGATTCCATTCAACTGCCATCCCCCCAGGACCAGACTCGCAATTCCCGTGCTCATCAACTGATGACCCGGTCCGACAGGAATCTCCCAGACGCCATTCAGCGCAAGGTAATGGGGCGTATCAAAACTGGCCGGAGCGCGTTCCTTTGCGCGGTTGGTTGTGTCCTGGTAGGCGCCGGAAGCGAAAGACTCACCGGGATACCCTGTCGTGGTTGGCGACACGTCGTCCAGCAACTTGGAAAACGTATAGGAGACCAACACACTGAAACCTTTGGAGAACCGGCGCTCCAGCTTCGCCTGGAGCGCGTGGTAGGTAGACGCACCGTAGGACGCATTCCCGGCGGTGACCCCCGTGAACTGTGGGTAAGGCCGTAGCAACTGGCTGCGCTGAACCGTCGGGGTACTCAGAGGTCCGCTTGCCACCATCCCAAAGAATGGGTTCGGCACCTGCTGCCTCAATGCATCGCCAAGGGGGAGGTACTGATTCGGAAGCTGGTTATAATTCAGGCTTCCAAACAGTCGCAGGCCCCGGCTTCCCGCGTACGCAACGTCAAGCAGGAGATTCCCCGGCAGTGAGCGCTGGACGTCGAGGTTCCATTGTTCCGCATAGGGCGTGTGACGGTTGCGGTCCATGCCGGTTACGTTCTGTCCGATCAGTGTTGCCAGGCCCTTGCCGCTTCCAGGCGCGCGCACGAACCCGTCCGGAAAAGGGTTGGACTGGAAATTCGTGGGGGTGATTCCATCGACGCTGGTGATCATTCCCGAGGATGACTGGAATCCGCTGACAGGGACGGCTGATCCGTTGTAACCGCCGCCTGTGATAGGCGCAAAGAAGATCCCGTAGCCACCGCGGAGAACCGTCGTCGGATTCAGTGAATAGGCAAAACCGAAGCGCGGAGCGAAATTCTTTCGATCCGGATCGAATTGACCGCGGGGCGTGCCATTCACTCCGGGGAAGTACAGGCCGCCGACAAGGTTCAGGCCGGGAACCTGGAGAGGAGAGGGCGCAGTAAAGTTGAAGTCTGAGAACCGGTTGTAGCGCTCAGTCCATGGAGTCTGATAATCGTAACGGAATCCGAGGTTTAGTGTCAGCCGCGACGTCACCTTCCAATCATCCTGAAAGTAAATTCCGAAGTAGCGGTACAAAATATTCTGGCCAGGGCCGTCCGTAGTGACGCTCCCACTTGCGGGCGTTCCCAACAGGAAGCTGGCGAAAGCACTGCCGGCCGTTGAGCTTCCAACAAGCGGATTGGGGCCTTGTGTGAAAGCAGGTGAGTAGCTATAGCTTTCGCCGGCAACTCCGTAACGGCCCGTTGACAGTCGGTTAACTCCGAAGTTTCCACCGAATTTCAGGCTGTGCTTGCCTCGCGTGTTGGTGAGGTTTGCATACTCGTGGAAGCTTTCGTAGGCATCGTGCAGCAACTGACAGTTTCCGATCAACCCGCCGCCGACGTCGGATACCGGAATGGAAACCCCGAGGTTGGTAATGCTTATGGAAGGAAAGCAGGAAACAAGCGCCGGCTGCAGCTGGTGGAAGTAGGCAGGTAACCCAACCTGGACGGGATCGAAGTTATTGCCGGGTCCCTGGCGCTGGATCGAGTAACGCAGGAAACTGGAACTTAGCTCGAGCACCAGAGTGGGACGTAGAAGATTTGTGTAGTTGACGACGGCTTGTCTCTGATTCAACTGATCGACGGCGCCATTTATCGGTTCTGCGACGTATAAAGAATGACCGTAGATCTCAGGCCGCGAGACCGGTGTGTTATTTAGTGATGAGCGCGCAAAAATTTTCTGATTCTGGTTCAGGGAATGGTCCACGCGAACCGTAAAGCCGTTCTTTTGGACTGGTGAAGATGCGTTGGAGATGTAGTTATTGAGATTTGTGATCGCCGCACCCGGCGAGTTTGCATGGGGTATGTAGTTCAGCAGATTCCTGGATACCGAATCGAACCTGGTCACAGGTACGATATTGTCCGGAAATGCAGTACGAATGAAGTTACCTGGGGAATTAGGGTTCGGGCGGGATGTTAAAGGATCGTAGACGGTGATGACTTGCCCGCTCGCGGAGCGCGTCTGAGAGAAGTCCCCGGCACGCTCAAGCTCGGTCGGCATGGTGCCGGCTGCGGTGATGCCGCGCACCCATCGAAGACCTTCATAGGAACCGAAGAAGAAGGTGCGGTCTTTCCCGCGGTAAATGTGCGGGATGATGACTGGTCCTCCTGCTGTGCCGCCGAACTGGTTATACCTCAACTCGCTCTTCTTGAGTCCGTTCCGGTTGACGAAGAAATCCGTACCCGTCAGTTGATCATTCCGAAGGAACTCATAAAGTGAGCCGTGGAGACGGTTCGTGCCTGATTTTGTTACCAGGTTGATCACGCCGCCAGCCGAGTTCGAGAATTCGGCGCTGAAGTTGTTTGTTTGTACTTTGTACTCCTGGACCTCGTCAACACTCGGAAAGTAGCCAGGCCCGTTGAATGCGGGATTTGTGTTGTTTCCGCCGTCCAGAGTGAAGGAGTTGGCGTTCGGCCTCGATCCGTTGATGGAAACGAACTGGTCGTTGTACATCCCGTATGCCACCTGAGTGAAGCCTTTGGAGGCGCGCACACCGGGAACGAGTTGCGCGAAACCGTAGCTATTTCGCCCATTCGTCGGCAAGTTTACAATTCGTTCGTTTTCGATGATGTGAGCAAGAGACGCGCTCTCTTCCTCGAGGACCGGCGCCTCGGCCGTGACCGTGACGGATTCTGATGAAGCACCGATTTCCATCGAAAGGTCGACCGTTAGCGCGAGCGCGACGTCGAGTTTGACGTTGTCGCGGATGAACCGCTTAAATCCGGTCGCCTCACCTTCGATGCGGTAATTTGCCGGCGACAACAGAGGGAAGGAATAGCTGCCGGAGTTTTCTGTTGTGGCTTGCCGGGTCTCATTGGTAGCCAGGTTGGTCAAAGTGACTCTTGCGTGGGGAACCGCGGCCGACGCGGGGTCGCGGACAACCCCGGAAATCGATCCCGTCGCGGTCTGAGCCTGGAGACACATTGGAAAAGTGGAGAACAGAACTGCAAACGCGCAGATCACAGCCGAACGGAAGACTTGCGGCTTCATGGTCACTCCTTTCATCCGGCAGCTGGAGAAACCTCGGACTGGTGCGGTTAACTTCACGACCGGAATGCGCAGAAGGAACCTATCATAGTCGCGATTTTGCGTCAACCGTGACGGGCTACCCTGTCGTTAGCATGTGAGTTGTCCGGTGGAATTAACAAGTGAGTTGTCCGGTCGATCCGGAGGGTGCAATCTGGCGGGTGGAAGCCAGCCAGGTGATGCCGCTCCGGTAAACGGAGCGGGCGATGAAACTACAGGATGTACTTTTGAAGGCGATGGCGAAGAAGATCAGCTGGAACGTCCACCGGATTCCGCTGGAGACGGCGGAGAAAGTCCTGCGGCCGTATAAGGACTTCGATCTGAATGTGCGTCACTTCCACGAGAAGCTGCGCGACGAACACAAGACCGCGCTGAGCTACACATGGGTACAGCAGGCCCTGCAGGGAACCGGACTGCTAGCGAAGCTCCGCGAGCGCGGGCCGCGCCGCCGAAGGCGGCCGAGGAGACCTGTGCAGGCATGCTGCTGCACATCGACGGGAGCAAACACCGGTGCTTTCAGGACGACCGCTGGTATGACCTGTCGGTGATTCTGGATGACGCGACCAGCCAGATTTACTACGTGCAGCCGGTGGAGGAGGAATCGACCAGGACGGTAATGGCGGGCCTGCGCGAGGTGATCGAGACCAGAGGTTGTTCTGTTCCTTATAGTGATTGCGGCAGTCCTTTCTTCGT
>JAUZEU010000147.1 GCA_030838885.1 Bryobacterales bacterium
GGCATTCTGTCCGTAACGAGTGGAGCGAGTTCATGCCCAGAGTATTGCCCGATTGTTCCTGGTCATGAGATCGTCGGTCGTGCTACGAAGATCGGCGCGGCAGTTACCAGGCACAAGCCGGGCGACCTCGGCGCGGTCAGTTGCCTGGTCGACTCTGACCGCGTATGCCCGCAGTGTAAACCGGGCTTGAGAATTTCTGCCCGAATCTGACGCTCACGTTCAACTCCCCGGACAAGATCACCTATGCACCGCCGGGGCGTCACCAAGGGGCAGAAAGTTGGGGTGGTTGGACTCGGCGGGCTTGGTCACATGGACGTGAAGTTCGCTCATGCGCTCGGAGCGCACGTCGTCGTCTTCACAACCTCCTCAACATGAAAGAGGACGCTCTGCGCCTCGGCGCCGATGAAGTCGTGGTTTCCCGCTATGCTGACGAAACGAAGAAACACGCCGGCAGCTTCGATCTCATTCTCGATGCGGTCTCCGCCTTTTCCCTCATCTCTGGCGGTATTCCCGAGACCCACTAGATGCCCGACTTCTGCGGAACACACAACATCACCGCCGACGTCGAAGTCATCCAATCCAGAAGGTCAACGAAGCGTATGAGAGATTGCTCAAGTCAGACGTGAAGTACCGCTGCTCCATTGGTATGGCTTCTCTCAAGGCCGAGTAAGGGAGTAGAGCGACATGCGAGTTGGCATTCCGGGTTCGGGATTGATGGGACGAAGGCTCGGCACGCTCTTTGCGCGCGTCAGGCATGAGGTAGTCTTCAGCTACGTGCGCAGTCAGAAGAAACTGGAGGGGCTCGCGCGGGCGGGTACACCGGGCGAGGTCGCACGACACGTTGCGGCCCTATTACTGGCTGTGCATTGGTCCCGCATGGACGACGTGTTGAAACAGGCAGGCGATTTGTCGAAAAAGGTCATTGTCAGCTGCTCGCTTCCGATGAATGAAAGCAATGCCGATCTCGTCGTCGGCCACATCTCGTCTGGCGTGGAGGAACTTTCCAGAATGCTTCCAAAGGCTCGCGTCGTCTCTGCATTCAACACCTTGCCGAGTGAAGTGCTTTTCGAGGTCTACGAAGCGAAGCGCAAGGCCAGCCCCGAGTGTGGTGTACTTGGGCGATGATAAGAGCGGCAAAGCTGTAGCCGGTGAGCTGATTCGCGACGTTGGTTTCGATCCGGCGGATTCTGGACCCTTACGGATCGCCCGCTACACTGGGCCGTTGGCCCTGCTCGTTGGGCAGTCGGCGTACGAGGGAACCGGCCCCCTGAACTGGCGTACCGTTTCGAGCGGTTTGGGACATAGGAGCGTGGTCACGTATGACAGCACTTGCGGCATGGCAGAACTTTTACGTAATCGTCGGGTCGTCTGCCGGCGCCCTCATCGGATTACAGTTCGTCGTTTTGAGCCTTATCTCGAACAGGCCAATCACAGGGAATGACGCTGATGCCGGCCACGCGTTCGCGACTCCGACGATTGTGCATTTTGGAGCGGTACTCGGCCTCTCAGGAGTTCTTAGTGCTCCATGGGACGCGATCGGCACGGTGGCGGTTCTTTGGGGGTTAGGGGGACTCAGCGGCGGAGTGTACGCCGTCATCGTCACGCGGCGGATGCGAGCGCAGACCGCCTACAAGCCCGAATTTGAGGACTGGTTATTTCATGTTGTGCTGCCCTTTGCTGCGTACGCAACGTTGGCTGCATCGGCATACGTCGCTCGATTCCACCCCTACGAGGCTCTGTTTGGTGTCGGGGCCGCAGCGCTGCTGCTGCTCTTCATCGGCATACATAACGCCTGGGATGCGGTCACGTACCACGTGTTCGTCAGGACTAAGGCCACCGACTCGCGTCTTTGACCGCGTCATCTACATCGGAAGTTGAGCAGGGCGCGCCTCAATCTGGGTCGATTCCTATGTGATCGTTTTACTGCGACCCTCGCCGCCACGTCCAACAATCAATCGCTGTTTTCTTACCCTGTCGGGAACCGGCACAGTTCGGATGTGGCAGCCTTTGCCGCGAAGGTCGAGAATGACCCATCGTTCATCACGCTGCTGAAAGCGCCAACACTCAGTTCGGCGCCTTCGGAGCGGCGTCGGCCACAGCCAAAAAGTATGGCAATGATGGCGCGATCTCGTTTGCCGCGCATCGTCTCAACATTGGGCGCTAAGCCAATTGCCCAGCCTCACGCCGATTCGCTTCGCACGTTTGACACGTTTAATGCCCGGCGCTGAGCAGCCCGGTGTCAGCCGCCTCGTACGCGAGTCGCCGAGCAGCGTCAAGACGCAGGTTGATGGTAGAGGAAGATAAGCGCCGGGATTCCAGCTCAAGCCGGTATCGGAGAACAACGGTCTTGTTGAAGGCTATCCGCGGTTCCGAGCAATACCACGCAACGAAGTCATCAACCGCGAACCGGTATGAGCGCTTCGATTCCGATGATCGAAGGGTATTCCAGACGGCACTCCTGGCGAAATGGAGGTGGGGAGGCGCAGCACGCGCTTCGGCGTCTGCCTGGGCTTTTTTCGATTCATGCACCAGAGGTCTCCTGGTTCGGCGCGAAGCGATTCTTCAGGCCGTCATACATACTCCATCGGATGATGTCCTTGAGCGACCAGTAAAGCCCGGCGCATGCCTTTATGGACATGCATGCCGATCTGAGACGATTCTCAATGCTTCGTTGAATCGTGCTTGCCGCGTGTTGTGTAAGAGCTGTTCCCAATGAACCCTGCCATAGACGGTTTTCATGTGGTTGTCCGCCAGCTTGACCTCGCCCGCTCAGATGCGCCGATGAAAGTCTCTGAATTCGGGCGCGTTCTCACTCTGATCTACGGGCTTGCCCCACGAACCGAACAAGAGGAAGACCATGGCGTAAAAGATGTGGACGACCTGCTGCATGAGGAAGAATCGGGCGAGTTGGTACTGATCAGGCGGCTGTCCAAAATATTCCTGAAGATAAACCCTTTCCTCTGCGTCATTGGTGACGATCAAATTCGCAACGACGGCCAGGTCGGCATACCGATCGTTCAGGAAAGCAGCTTCCCAGTCCACCAACCAAACGCGGTGTCCGTCGAAAAGGATATTGTCCGGCTTGAACAGGTCGTTGTGACTCGACACCATGTCGGGATCGTGCTGAGGGTAAACCGCAGACAGTTGCGCATACCGGGCGAAAAGTTCCTCCCTTTCGCCTTCGGGGAGAATGGTGGCCGCCTGGAACCTCCGGATGAATTCCTCCGGGGCAGTCTCTTTGTTCATTAGGAACATGCATGAGGGGCGCCAAGACAACAAGGTCATACGGACGTTTGCTGGAAAGAGAACTTCACTTCCACCTTCCTGAACGAGCGGATCGGTAAGAGCGCTCTGCAAAGCGCCAGAGTTAAGAACATTTCGCTCTGATAGACTTCGAGCGCGAAGCAATAGAAGCTGAGGAGAATACATGAGCGAGACAGACCCTCTACTCGCGCCCATTCCGGGGGCCGAAAGCCGAGAACTGGCCGGAATTAAGGTCGACATGGTTCGAGCGGGTGACGCAAGAGTGAAGCGAATGATTTATCCACCCGGTTTTCGCTGGTCCACTGACGTCAAGCCGCTTGTGGGCACTGATCTATGCATGCACGCGCATGTGGGCTTCCTCGCTCGTGGCCGCATCGACGTTCAATACGCAGATGGTTGCATGGCGAGCTTCGCCGCTCCGCAGGTGGTTTCCATCGCCCCTGGACACGACGCCTGGATCGTAGGAGAGCAGCCGGCCATACTGATTGAGGTCGACTTCGAAGGCGTGACGATCAGTAGAATGGGTATGCCGGAGTCCCATAATCACGCTTAAACTGCAGGTTTGCGCACGATTTTTCTTAGAAAGTCTCTGGCAGAAGGTTCACCGTGACCCTGCGGACCAATGTTCCAGTTCGGTCGCGTCCCGCCCGGTCCAGGACGGTTACGGTGAGCCCAGAGTTGCCCGGCTCCCGAGCGACCGTTGAGGGGCGTTAATCCGAGCAGCGCCACCCGGGAAAGGTCGCGGTTCCTGCCCGCGGCTGCGCGGAAGCTGGACTTACAAAGTATCCGTTCGTGGGCAGCTCTGGCCGACTCCATCTGGCATATACTGTGGACCATGCCAAATCCACCGGTCCGGCGGGGCATTTCGCGGCGTACCGTCCTGGCAAGCGCGCCGCTGGTCCAGATCGCGGCGCTTGCAGCAGCTCCGCCCTCCGTCACATCGGCCTTTACGCCTGATCAAATGAAACTGCTCGACGCAGTGGTAAATCGCCTCATACCTTCCGATGAACTGGGTCCCGGTGCCCGCGAGGCAGGCGTGCCCGTCTATCTCGAACGATCCTTCGCGGGCCCTCTGAGTGGCGACAAAAGCATATTCTGTGAAGGTCTCGCCGCGATGGAAGCGGGCGCGCGCTCCCGGCACAACACCGCGTTCGCCCAACTCTCCCCTGCCAGGCAGGATGAATTTCTGACTGCGATGGAAAACAACGAGGTTTCCGGTTTCCGGCCGGATTCCCGCGGGTTCTTCATCCGCATCCGGCAACTCACGCTTGAAGGGATGTTTGGCGACCCCTGGTACGGCGGAAATAAAAGGTTCGCCGGGTGGGATCTCATCCGCTACCCCGGCCCACGTATGGCTGTATCCGCCGCGGACCAGAGGCTCCGTGAGCCGATTAAGCCGCTTCGCACTTCCGCACGCGGAGGCCGCTGATGACTATCAGGCTGAAACCCGTCGATGTCGCCGTCATCGGTCTTGGCGGAGCCGGGGGCGTCGCGGTTCTCCCGCTGGCGCAGGCCGGACTGAAGATCGCCGGAATCGAAGCGGGTACCTGGCTCGACCCGCACAGTTTCCGCCCGGATGAGATTAACAACAATGTCCGTGGCTGGCCGGACTCCATCCAGAAGGCCAATCGTGAAGTTCCAACTGTGCGCAACAGCATCAACGGGCCCCTGCTGCCTCGCCCCGCTGTCCACGCCATGATGAACGCCGTTGGCGGCTCCACGCTGCACTACTGGGCGCAGAGCTGGCGCCTCAACCCGTGGGACTTTCAAGCGCGCACCCGCGCCATTGAGCGTTATGGCAACTCTGCGATCCCCGTCGGTTCCACGCTCGAAGACTGGCCTCTCACATATGACGAGCTCGAGTCTTATTACGACACTGTGGAGCACGCCATCGGCGTCTCCGGCAAGGCGGGGAATATTCAGGGCAAGGTCGACCCGCTGGGCAACGTTTACGAAGGTCCCCGCGCCCGCGAATACCCGATGCCACCTTTGCGCAGCACCGGATTCACCGAATTAATGCGTGATGCGGCCATAAAGCTGGGATGGAAGCCGTTTCGTCCCCCCGCGGCGATCAATTCCGAAGAACGCGAAGGGCGGCCGGCCTGCGTCTTTCACGGCTATTGCAGCCGCGGCGGATGCCATGTTCAAGCGAAGAATTCGACCGCGGTCACTACCATTCCCGCCGCAATAAAAACGAAGAACCTGACCGTCTTCGACCGCGCGCATGTGACGCGCATCGGCGTGGATGCCAATGGCCGCGCTTCCGGCGTCACATACCTCAGAGGCGGCAAAGAGTATTTCCAGCCCGCCGCGGTCGTTCTTCTCGCCTCGTATACCTACGAGAATGCGCGTCTGCTGCTGCTTTCGAAATCGAAAGCCTTTCCCAAAGGGCTCTCCAACAACCGCGGACAGGTCGGCCGGCACTACTTCGGCCACTGGGTCGCG
Source organism: Bryobacterales bacterium (assembly GCA_030838885.1). Lineage (GTDB taxonomy): Bacteria > Acidobacteriota > Terriglobia > Bryobacterales > Bryobacteraceae > BOG-234. The sequence goes on from JAUZEU010000147.1 coordinate 5,710, forward strand.
GCCGGCAACGGCGGCGTGATCGCGCTGTTTCCCTTCGACCTTAACGTCTGGTACGGAACGCCCGCACAGGGCATGGTGCTCGACGACTGGGCCGATGACAATTATGACCACTCCGGGCTGGGCTTCATCGGCGGCACGAATCTGCACGTGTATAACGAAATGCACCCGATTCAATCCGCGGGCATGGAGACTTTCGGCGAACCGACGTTCGGCACACGCTGGAAGTCTTTCATCCACCAGAATGCGGGCCGCTGGAATACCGCGCACCTGCAGACTTCTACCTTCCCGTACGAGGACAACTTCCTCGATCTGGACGACACTGTGGGCGATCCCCTCGGCGATCCGGTGTGCCGCATCACCTCGCTCCCCCGACAGAACGAACTGCGCGCCGTTGACTTCGCGCAACGAAGGATGGAGCAGTGGTACATGGCTGCCGGTGCCATAAAGGTAGTCCGGCGACCTATGAACCCGCCCGGCGTTTCCACGCACGCGTACGGCGGCACGCGTATGGGCGACAACGCTGAGACGAATGTGGTTGGCCGGTGGGGCTTCTCTCACGAAGTTCCGAACCTCGGCATCCTCGGAGCTTCCGTAATGGGAACGAGCGGCGCGCGCAACCCGACGCTTACGGTGCAGGCTCTGGCCTGGCGCACGGCTGATCATCTTGCGAGGAACTGGAAATCAATAACTATATAGATCTGCGTGGTGAAGACGGCGAATTGCCGATGGCCGGGGCTTCTTTCGTGATCCCTTTTGGAAGGTACCGAAGCCGGGTGCTGAAGCGGTTCTGCCCGTTTCCCCGACGCGAGCAAACCAGTTGTCGTAAGGTTTGGAAGCGTACGGGATTTTAGCTCAGGGATTACAAGAAATCCCCGCCCGGAAACCCCTATGTGGTGATTAAGGCAGCTCCTCTGGACCTCCCGCCGCTCAAAGCCGGGCGAGACTTTGATTGGTTCACTCGGACGGCACTGTTGGTATGGGTTTAGGGATTCAATCACAGACGCTGGCGCAGATGTTCAGCAGGCGGCGTGTTAAGCGTCAGTATCGCTATGTATCGCCAGCGGCCAAATCCCAGATCAGGGTTGCTGCGGAATAGCTTCCGGTACCGCGGCGCCGTCGGTTCGCGGGTCGGATGCCGCATAGTTCGTATTCGACCTGGAATCGTGCAGGATGGCTTGCCCTCGCCCCATCTCCTGGGTATACTCTCTCCGGATTGCGATCTGATGACCCCGCTCCGACAGCCCGAGCAGGGTTGTTACCGGTACGCGGGATTCAATTGAAACATCGCACCCATTTGCAGTTCTTTTCGTAAACCGCGGAGCTTCCAGCGCGGCCTGAATGTTCATCCCGTAATCCACCACGTTCGACACAAACTGCGCATGTGCCAGCGGTTGATTTGCACCGCCCATGATGCCGAATGCGATTCGAGTATCGCCGCGTTCCATAAAGGCAGGAATGATGGTGTGGAATGGCCGCTTCCCGCCCGCAAGCACGTTCGGGGACTCGGGATCGAGTGAGAACCCTCCTCCGCGATCGTGGAGTTCAAATCCCATGCCTTCAACCGTAACGCCCGATCCGAATCCCTGGGAGACGCTCTGAATCCAGCTGGCCATATTTCCTTCGCGGTCGACCACCGTCAGATAGGTCGTATCGCCTGGTTTGACAGGGCCCGCGGTGACCGCGCAATTTGCACGGCCTCCGTTGATCAGTGCGGCCCGCTGCAGAGCCCATTCCTTCGAAAGCAGTTTGGCAACCGGAACATCATAAGAACGCGGATCGGCATTGTAACGGCGCAGGTCGGAGTAGGCCAGTTTCATCGCCTCAATCCGCTTATGCATCTCGATGGCGCTGAACGGCCCGGCGGCGTCTGGCTGGGACGTCCCAAGGATATTGAGCATTTCCAGAGCAGCCATACCCTGCCCGTTGGGGGGCAGTTCGAAAACGCGCGCGCCCCGATAATCCGTGGAAATCGGACTCACCCACTCTGGCGCGAATGACAAAAGGTCATGGGCCGTCATCGTTCCACCGAGATGGTTCGAGGTTTTGAGGATTGCCTCGGCGATCGCACCCTTGTAAAACGCATCGGAGCCCTCGTTTGCGATCAGCCGGTAGGCGCGGCCGAGATCCGGATTACGAAAAACCTCTCCGACTTCGGGCGCCTTTCCGCGAGGCAGAAAAACGCGGGTTGACTCGGAATTTGCCCGGAGCTTATTTACATTCTCCGCCCCGGCCCAGGCCTCCTGAATCACTTCAGTAACGGGAAAACCCCTCTCGGCATAGCCGATTGCGTCCGTGAACAGGTCCTTCCAGGGCAATCTTCCGAATCGCTTGTGTATTTGGGCCCATCCTTCAACCGCGCCCGGAACCGTGACGCTGTGAATCCCATCGGACGGCATTTCCCTGAAACCCTTACCGGCAAGAAGTGCGGGTGTCAGACCGCGGGGAGCAGGTCCGGAAGCATTCAGGCCTGCGTACTGCCGAGTTCGGGCATCCCAATAGAGGACGAACAGATCCCCACCCGGCCCATCCATCATCGGCTCCACCAATCCAAGCACGGCATTTGCCGCTATGGCGGCATCGATTGCACTTCCTCCACGCGCCAGAATTCCGGCGGCTGTCTGGGAGGCCAGAACGTGGCTGGTGGCGGCAATTCCATGCTGCGAGATCACCATTGAGCGTCCGTAGGAGCGCCCCATGCCCGAAAAATCCGACTGGCCGCACAGTCCGGAGCAGGACAGCAAAACGGCGAGCACGATGATTGCGGGTTTCATGTATTGGAGCTAATAGTAACTTATCGCCATCACATCGCGCGATCACATCGCGCGGCCGGGCGGGATGCCTGGCAAGAAGCATGCCTCAATCTGCGGGGGGACCAGTGTGACCACGGCACCAGACAAGATATCGCTGCGATATCGGTTAATATGCGATATCGGTTAATATAGGTAGCCGTTCCGGTTAGAAGGTTACAATTGGGGGCGCCGGTCGGAAACACGGCGCCGGAGGTCCTGACATGCGTTGCCCATCCGTCCTGATCGCGCGGTTTGCAGTCTCATTCGCTTCCATCGCCCTCTGGTCGCCACTTTCTTCCCAAGTGCAGGTGCCCCCCGCGCCATGGCGCGGCGCAGGCCCCACGCCATGTGTTGGTTCGGATGGCGGCATCTTTCAGTGCCCACCGCCACCGCGGGTTATCGTCATTCGCGCCGGTCGCCTTTTTGACAGCAGGACAGGCCAGATGCTCACGAAGCAAACGGTCATCCTCACCGGAGACCGCATCATCGACGTCGGCCCGCAGAAGCAGATCATAATCCCCGCTGGCTCGCAGATCATTGACCTTAGTGAGGCCACTGTCCTGCCCGGCCTCATCGACGCCCACACTCACATGTTCAACATCCGCGCGGCAGGCGGCAGCACGGAAGCCTCCATGCTGATAGCGGTCCAGAACGCGCAGGCCGATCTGCGTGCAGGTTTCACCGCGGCGCGCGATATGAGTTCCCATGGCAACGGCTACGGCGATGTCGCCATCCGCGACGCCATCAATCAGGGCCGTATCGATGGTCCCCGCTATCAGGTTTCCACCCGCGGCATTGTCTGGAGCGCCACGCCGCTCAACCCGGCCGCGCCGGATAGCCCGCTCGCCAGCGCCGTTGTCCGAAACGTGGAAGAGGCGCGCGCCGCCGTACACGACCAGATCGGTTATGGCGCGGACTGGATCAAGCTCTTTCCCGCGGGTGCATACTCTTTCACCGCCACTGGCGAGGCGCAGTATCAGGTCACCTATCCCATGCCCGTCTTACAGGCCCTCATCGATGAAACCCATCGGCTCGGTAAGAAGGCGGCCTGCCATGTCTATGGAGGGGAGGGGCAGAAGAACGCAATCATTGCGGGCTGCGACACTATCGAACACGCCTTCGGTCTTGATCAGGATCAGGCCAACATGATGGTGCAGAAGGGCCTCCGCTACGACCCCACTCTGATCCGCTACATCGAGCCATACATGGATGATAACGACGCCAAAAGCACCGGCGGCAAATACCGCATGACTCCAATCTTCGAGAAAGCCGTTCAGCTCGCTGCCGCAACGTCGGGCCTGAAGATCATGATGGGCAGCGGCGCCGATGGTTCCACTTACGCCCACGGAACGCAGGCGCTGGACTTCGAAGCATTGGTCAAACGCGGTGGGTTAACTCCCGTCCGTGCCATTCAGGCCGCGACCACGGTGAACGCGGAAGTTCTCGGATGGGAGGACCAGATCGGGTCTATCGACAAGGGGAAATACGCTGATCTGATCGCTGTCTCGGGAGATCCGCTGGCGGATATCACCGAACTGCAGCGGGTCCGGTTTGTGATGAAAGGCGGAAAAGTGATTCGGAATGAACTGCCGAAATAGCGTCCATGCACGCGGCCTCCCTGCCGAACGATGCACGTGTGGCCGGATTCGCCAATGCTTCCATATCGAAGGCCGGTCCTTCGTGACCAATCTTCTGGCCGTTTATTAAGGCCGGGATCTCGTTGAGCCTCTGAGCCCAAACACTTATACATGCGTCGTCAGTGAACGCTGGGTGTAGTCGCATCCACTTGCATTGAATCTCCAAAATCGGAACACAAGACCGAGCGAGATCCTGAATCTCAGCCGCGTTGAATAAAAGGATTTCCCTGGTTCGGTCGCCCTCAACAAGAGATATAGCAGTGGAACGGTGGTCCGCGAGGCTAAACAGGCAGCCAACAACATCACTCGCCGTTCTATTCAGCCGGCTTCGGAGGGCATCAATGTCGGAAATGTCCACAGGGGCCAGGCGGAATTTGGCCTAGATCAAGTAGTTGCAATTTCCGCGTAGCGCCTGGAGATCGCCCTGTCGCGACGTAGCTATTCCAGGGTTCGAGTGAACCTCGAAGCCCACCCGCAACAGAAGATCGCGAAGTCACTTCCCGAAGGAGCGGCCTCGTCGGCGTCAGTTCTTGTTTCAGAGGGGGGTCATCGAATCCGTGTTCAGGTTCTGATTTCATTCCAATATCGCGACTGTCCGGAAGAGTAATATAGCCTTGCTCACCAACTGGAGTATCCGGACAGCGAAAGGTGCTCGGGTTATTCAAGTCCAATTACAATAGTTATCGTGCTACAGGAAACCGAGGAAAAGCTTCGGGTACATTCCTCACAATATCTTCATCTGCTGGAAGCGGCACTCTACATCGTGGTCGGTGTCCTTTTGTCCGCCGCGGCCATCACGGTCTTATTCGACGCAACCGGCATCCTGTGGAGGGGAATTTCCAATCGCACGCTGAGTGGCTACGGCGTGCAGGTGCTGGATCAACTTCTGCTTGTACTGGTGCTCGTGGAAATCCTGCATACGGTCAGGATCTCCATCCGCGCGCAGGAGATCCTGATCGAACCCTTCCTGATTGTGGGGCTCATCGCCTCGGTACGGCGCCTTCTGGTAATCACCATGCAGGCAGCGAAGTTGACTGAGGAGGGCCATAGCTCGGCGGACACGGTATCGGCCTTCCGAAACTCTATGATCGAGCTGGGGCTCCTGGGCGTCCTGGTGCTGGTGTTCGTTCTTTCGATTTACCTGTTGCGCCGCGCTACATTCCGGGAAAAACCCGGGGAACAATAAGGGTCGCCGCACATGGTCCGACCCTGAATGTCCGCGAATCAATCCAAAAGCTATACCGCGCCGGAACGAGCAAAGCTGAGATCGCACGCCGCCTCGATATCGGTCGCACTTCTGGCGCATCCTTTTAGTACATTGGTGATCTCTGACAGTCCCCAATTCCGTTAAGCCACGTCAGGAACCACTATCGACTTCGATGCAGGCCCTGGTGGCGAAGTGCTCTGGAACCGCCGATCACGGTCAGCATCTCATTGTTCGAACTGGTGTCGCCGCTGACCAGGATCTGCCCGCGGGAGTCGAGGGTGTATCCCTGCATCGAGGCGAAATCACCGGGGACGGTGAAGGTACCGGTCTGGGTCGTCGTAGGATTGGCGATGTCCGGGACACCCCTGTTAATGGGGTAGTCGACAAAGGCTGAGGCATGGGTGCCGGCAGTTCCGTACACGACATACAGATCACTGGCCTCGTCGTCGCTCCAATCGTGGGTACTTTGAACGCGGGCCAGTACCGCCTCTCCGTAATTGGGGTTGATCAGTTCGCCGGTCCCGTTCAACCTGGTGTCCAGCGCGCCGGTGCGGTCCCTCACGGCCACTATCAGCGCCGTCGCCTTCGCCGCCGAACCGGCCTTTGTGCCCTTGGTGAAGGAGAAACCGGACAGGATCACGTCCGGGAAGTCGGAGTGGGCGCCGCTGAGGCTGATGTTGGTGATTTCCGCCGAAGTGCCGGAACCGTCGACGCTGGCCACCGGGTATTCGACGATTCCGTTGGTGCCGAAGATGGTATCGAAGCTGCCGGAGCTGCCGATCTTGCCCACAAGCACCAGGCTGGACGACGCGGCGTCGTCCACGCCGCCCACGAGGATTGCGCCGCTGTGCCCCGCACCCTCGTCAACTACCGAACAGCCGTACAGCGTGGGGGAATTGTTGCCGTTGGGCGTGGCGATGGTGACTATTCCCGGCGTTGGGCCCTGGGGGTTGAAACTGCTGTCCAGGGCGGCAGTGGCTGCACCGATGACTGGCGGGATCAGGCGTTCGACGACGCCCACCAGACCGCTGGACGTGGTTTGTTGCCCGACGATGATGATGTTGCCGGTGCCGGGATCAAGGCACAGACTGGTGAATTTGTAGCTGGCGTCGGTGCTGGTGGTGAAGGCGCTGACGTGGCCTTTGGCGCCGAATGCGGTGTCGATCGCGCCGTCCCTGGTGCGACGCACGATGTAGTAGGGCCCCAGGTAACTGGCGCTGGTGAAGCTGGGCGGAATCGTGCGGCTGCTGGCCGGGAACGCGCCCCGGGGACCTCCCACACCGACGTTGGGCTTGGCCTCGACTAAGCTGTAAACCTTCTCGCCGGGGTCACCCGGGTCGATCGCCACGCCGGTGCCGTAGCTCTGTCCGGTGGTGGTGCCAGCGTAGGGCTGGGACAGACCGCTGTGGCCGTAAGTGCTGTCGTATTCGAACTTGAAGTTGTCCGCCGGCGTGCCGGCCATCACGGGCCCCGTCAGTCCAAGGGTTGCGACCAGAGCAGTGGCGCCCGCATAAATCAATCGTCTCATGGGTCGACTGACGCAAGCATCCTGCACGGCGTTTCTGTCAAGGTCACACCGTGGGTGATGGGCCGCGATCGACACGCGGTTTATAAGGCGCAGGTGCACCATCCTCGGTTGCGATTTCGCATACCAGGAGTACACGAAATTTTACGCTCCGCGTGCCCGTTTGCATGCTACAGCTTTTGGTGCCTTCAGCGCTGTGACTGAATCCCCCATGACGATTTCCGGTCTGCATCGATACCTGGCCTCACGGCGCCCGCGCCAGGAACAGCACCTTCCGAGGACGTTATGAATACCGGTTGGCTTCGTTGTAATTTGT
>JAUZEU010000169.1 GCA_030838885.1 Bryobacterales bacterium
CGCATTCTCCAGGCGCTCGCGGCGAAGGGGTATAAGGGTCCGTTATCCGTCGAACTCTTCTATCCGAAGTACCAGAATGCCGACCCGTATGAACTCGCCAAATCGATTCGCCAGCACGCAGACCCAATGATTTGAAGAGGATACACCGTGTAACACGGTGTAGATACGCTGTTTTCCCTCGGCCCGCGATAGTATCCTGACCATAGGGCCCATGATTCGTCTCCCGCTGGCATTGACTTCCGTCCTCGTTGTAGCAGGCGCGGCCAGTGCCGCAACGACTTCTTTCGATTCGGTGGTTCGGCCTCTGCTAACCCAAACCTGCACGGGCTGCCATAACGACAAGCTGATGTCCGGCGGTCTGAACGTGAACGGATTTCTCGAGCCGGCCTCCCTCACGGCGAAGCGTGATGGCTGGGAAATCATCCTGAAAAAGCTTCGCTCCGGAGAAATGCCGCCCAGGGGAAACCCGAAGCCGCCGCCCGAACAGCTAAACGCGCTGATCAAATACGTGGAAGCAGAACTCGACCGCATCGACAAGGCCACGAAACCCGACCCAGGCCGTGTGACTGCCCACCGCCTCAACCGCAGCGAATACTCCAATACGATACGCGATCTGCTCGGAGTGGTATTTCGGGCGGACGAAGAATTTCCGCCTGACGATTCCGGCTATGGTTTTGACAATGTCGGCGACGTCCTCACGGTTTCGCCGGCGCTTATGCAGAAATATCTGTCGGCCGCCGAGCAAATCGCGTCCCGCGCGGTGGGAGGCGACCCGTTGCCCAAGCCGTCGACTTTTATCCGTAAAGACCGGATCCGGCGTTTCGATATCAATACGATACAGCTGATGGACCGGGTGGAGTTCGATGCCGACTACCTGGTTCGGGCGAACATCATCGGGCACCGGGGCGTGACTGATAAACCCGTCACGCTGGTGATTTCGGTGGATGGCAAGCCCCTTAAGACCGTGGAAGTTCCCGTTCAGATCAGTGCGGTCAACCAGCAGGGCGGGTCCACGCAGCGCAGCTTTCAGGAGATTAAGACCTTCCTGACCGGCGGCGAGCACAGCTTCCGTGCTGAGTTCGCGAACGATCCTGGAATCAAGGACATCCCGAAAGAAGCCCGGTTCAATAACAACAAGAACATTTATCCGGAAACTATCGAGATCATCGGGCCGTTCCCTTCGAGTGAGCCTCATCCGTCTCAGAAGAAGGTTTTAATCTGCGACCCCGCTTCCGGCGCCGCATGCGTGGAGCGGATTCTCACCTCACTGGCCCACAAGGCGTATCGCAGGCCGATCACAAAGCCAGAAGCAGCAGCTCTCGCCAGGGTTTTTGTGAATGCGAAGACCGCCGGTTACTCCCCTGCCCAGAGTTTGCAGTTCGCCATCACTGCCATTCTGGTTTCGCCTCAGTTCCTTTTCCGGGTAGAGCGCGACCCGAAACCGGGCACGGTGGGTCAGATCAGCGACCTGGAAATGGCTTCACGGCTTAGTTATTTCCTGTGGAGTTCCATGCCGGACGACGAACTGCTGCGTCTGGCCGAAGCCGGCAAGCTACACCAGACGCCCGTTCTCGACGCTCAGATGAAGCGCATGATCGCAGACCCCAGGTCCGCGTCTCTCGCCGAGAACTTCGCGGGGCAGTGGCTCGAAATCCGCAGTCTGGATGCAGTGAAGCCCGATGCAAAGAAATTCCCGGACTGGAGTCCCGATCTGCGCGAAGCCATGCGTACGGAAACCCGCATGTTCTTCGAAGCCATCTTGCGGGACGATCGCCCGCTTTCCGACTTTATCGACGGCAAGTACACGTTCGTGAACGAAATGCTGGCGAAGCACTACGGAATCGAAGGTGTCACCGGCACCGAATTCCGACGCGTCGACCTCAACACGGACCAGCGAAGCGGTGTCTTCACCCAGGGAAGCGTGTTGACGGTTTCGAGTTACCCTACCCGTACCTCCGTTGTCTTGCGGGGCAAGTACCTGCTGGAAAACATTCTGGGCGCGCCACCGCCCCCTCCGCCGCCCGATGTACCGCGCCTGAATGAAGAGACGGTCGGCGTGGCAAAATCCCTGCGGCAACAAATGGAACAGCACCGGGCGGATGCGGCGTGCGCTTCATGCCACTCCCGCATGGATGTTCTTGGCTTCGGTCTTGAGAATTACGATGCGATCGGCCGGTGGCGTACGCAGGACGGCAAGTTCCCGGTGGATCCGGGCGGGGCGTTCCCGAACGGCAAGTCATTCTCAACACCTGCCGAAATGAAGGCGCTGCTGCATGACAACATGCCGGAATTCACCCGTTGCCTGACGGAAAAGCTTTTGACGTATGCTTTAGGGCGCGGCGTGGAAAGCAGTGACCGCCGCACCGTGCAGGATCTGCTCACGCAGACCGCCGCGCATGACTATCGTTTTCAGTCGTTGGTAACCGCGATTATTCACAGCGCACCCTTTCAACAGCGCCGCGGAGAGAAGTCCAGGCAGGAGCTATCACAGAAATGATCGTCACCCGGAAAGCACTTTCGAGAAGAACCATTCTGCGCGGCATTGGAGCGGCGGTCAGTTTGCCCATTCTCGACGCCATGTCACCGGCGTTCGGGGCCAGCAGTCTGCCCGGCGGCCGGCCCGTCAGAGCAGCCTGGTTTTACGTGCCGAACGGCATCGACATGCGGCACTGGACTCCTGCTGAGGAAGGCCCGCTCGGTACGCTGCCCAGCATTTTGGCGCCTCTTGAGCCGGTGAAGAAAGACATCACAATCCTGTCCAATCTGACCGCGAACTGGGGCCGGCCGCCGGGCAGACTGCTGGCCCCGAACGCCGGTGACATGGCGTCGAGAATGGGCAAACTGACCGCCGCTCCAATGCCGCGCAGAATGGTT
>JAUZEU010000191.1 GCA_030838885.1 Bryobacterales bacterium
CGCATTCGTCGAGCCGTACTTCTTTATCGGATACCTGATCTCCATCGCGCTGTTCGGGCTCTATCAGGCGATCTTCATGGCGAACGCCGGTGGGGCGTGGGATAACGCGAAGAAGATTGTGGAGACCGAGCTGAAGATGAAGGGGACCGCGCTGCATGATGCGACGGTGGTGGGAGATACGGTCGGTGATCCGTTCAAGGATACGTCGTCCGTGGCGCTGAATCCGATTATCAAGTTCACAACCCTGTTCGGGTTGCTGGCGGTGGAACTCGCGGTTTCACTGGCGAAGGAGCAGGGGCCGATTTTGGGGCGGGTGCTGGCTGCCGTGTTCCTGGCGATCGCGCTGGTGTTTATCTGGAGATCCTTTTACGCCATGCGGATTCAGGAGGAGTAGGGCCGGACGAGTCGAACTCCACAACTCGTGCCGGAAGTCTGCTGGCGATTCCAGGTACTGTTCCACCTCGTCCGGTGACGGTGGCAAGAAAGGGCCAGCCGCCAACGGCACAGTATGGAACGGGACGTATAAGCGATGCTTTCGGGGGTGTGGACCCGATCCTCCTCTCTGCGCCATTGCCGCTGGCTACTCAGCGGCGGCGGCCGAAGCTTCTTGGGGCTGAGCGGGGCGCGGAGCGCGGGGAACTGCCTCCGTTGCCGAAGCGGCGACCGGCGGGCGGTGAGTTGTCGCGGTTGGAGCCGAAACGGCGGCCCTGCGATTGTTCTTCGGGGGTGCGGCCGAAGCGCTTGCCCTGGTTCGGGTCATTCGGGCTGCCGCTGTAGCGGGGCGCGGGCGCGGCGGCAGGAGCGCTGGGCTGAGATGAGAACGCCGAACTCTTGTAGCCACCGGACTGCACGTAACGGCTGCTGGCGTAGCGTTGCTGGGTAAAGGTCCCGTGGGTTCCGAACTTTGGCGGAGCCTGGGGAGTCTCCTGCCCGTAGTAGCTCTTTCCGGCGCGGCGGGCGTTGGCGTAGCTGTTGTATTGGTTGACGATGACGGGCTGATAGCCGCCGCGTCCCCAGAGGAGTTCCCGCATGATCAGGTACTGCGGGAGGAAGGTCCAGAAGCTGCCGCTTTCGTTGTGAGTCCAGTAGCCGTACTGATTGCGGCCAACGTCGGGTGGGGCGATGTAGGCGTAACCGGGTGGCTGGGCGATGTTCTGCGCTTCGGAGTCGAAAAGGCCGGCATCCTTGTGCGAGATGGCCATACCGAGGTCGCGCTCGACGGCGCGATAAGAGATGGGGGAGACGTCCACCCATTTCACGTCGCTGGAGATTTCGGTCTTCTTTTCGGCGACATCCGTGTAGTGCGTACGGACAGTTTTGAGCTTCTCGCGATAGATCGCGTCGCGACCCTGGTTCGTGACTTCCAGGTCTTCGAGAATCTTGTCCCAGGAGTCATAGAGCTGGCCGCTGAGGGCGCGCAGCTCATCCGCCTGGCGTGACACGCCGGTGGTGGCATCGGCGAGGGTATTATCGGCTTCGATCAGATTGGCGATTTCGGCTCCGGTTGCTTTGCCTGCAGCAGCATCCTCGCGGGCTGAAGCAGTGGACTGCCATTGCTGTTCGGCGCGGGTGGGAGCGCTGCGGATGGCATTCAGGCGGCTGTCCAGATCGGACTTCTTCGCGGGCCAATCCCGCTCGGCTTTCTCCACGACCTGGGCGACCGGACCGATATCGACCGTGTTGATCTGGTCGTGCTCCTTCTGCATCTTCGCAAGGTAGTGCGGGAGGTTGCGCTGGAAGTCGAGCCAGCGGTTGGCTTCGCCTTCGATCGCAGCGGCTTCGTCCAAAGCCGCCTGACGGTAACGGTGCTCATCGCTGAGAAGACTTTCGGCCTTCGCGACGGACTGGCGGTCACCTGAGCGCACCTTATCGAGATTGCGACGGGCTTCTTCGGCGCGGTCAAGCTTCGACTTCGCAACGCCCAGGCGAGCGGGCCACTCGGTTTCGACGCGGGTGCCTTTGAAGAGATCGGGCTTTTTCGCGAAGTCGTCTTTGATGGTCGATTCAGTGCGTTTGAGCTGCTTCTTCGCCTGTTCGAGCTTGTCGTTTTCGGAGGCAATCTCCTGACGCAGAGAGCGCGGGAGGCCCGCGCATCCGGTGAGGAGAAGGGCTGCGGCTATTAGTAGATATCGAGGTTTCATTTTAGGCACCGCGAAAGACGGTGATGTCGTTTGGTTCGACGGTGGTCCAGATGGAGGCGCTGAAGGGATCGCCTTCGAATTTGCGGATGCTGAGATGGCGTTTGCCATCCTGCTCCTGAAACTGCCAGCAGTAGAAGCCGCGGCCGGTGTCGTGGCCTTCAGAGAAGATGCCCATTTCGCGGCTGGAGCGGTAGAGCCAGAACTTCCCTTCGAAGTCGATGAAGTCTGAGGGGTTCTGGCGCTGGTCGATCTCGCCCATGTCGTCTTCGGTGAGACCGAAGGCGTCCAGGGTGAGCCGGCGCCCGTCGAAGTTGCCGAAGACATCCACCACGTCCGCGGTATGGACTTCGAGGTAGACGCGGCGGTCACGCCATGAGCCGCTCACTTCGAACCACTGGTTGCCACCGGCCTCGTAGACGTCCCGACGATCAACGGTGAAGTCGATATCGGAGAAGTCCTCGGCGGCGCCCTGAATGGACAGGGTGTCGCGGACGCGGGCGTCCTGCACCTTCAGATTGGCAAGATCCTCCTGCGGGGCCGGTTTGGGTTTGCGATCGAAGAACATGGCTGATCCGTGTGCGCGTTTAGTGCCCTGGAGCGGGCGGCAGTTCCTTCTGGATTTCGACGCGGGGCAGACGACGTTCCTGCTTGAGGGCTTCGAGTTCCGCGTCAACGCTGTGACTTCCGAGCTGGGCGAATTCCGCCTCTAGGTTATCGTCTTTACCTGAACTGGCGAGTTCGCCGAACGCCTTGGCAGTGGCTTCCTGTTTGGCCACCGATTTTTCGAAGGTGGAGAGAGTAGCGAAGGCGTTATCGGCCTTGCCCACGCCGGCGAGGGCTTCGGAAACCTTCTGCTGCGCCATGGCGGCGTTCTTGCGGGCGACGAGCGTGGTGGCGGTGCGTTCGCCTTCCTCAATCTTGTGCTTGAGTTCAGAAACCTGAGATTTGAGGCTTTCGCTGGCCGTGCGGGCTGATTCGATAGCGGCCTGCATGGAGGCGACCTGCTTATCGGACTCGGCCTTTTTGGCGAGCGCTTTTTTGGCGAGCTCTTCATTGCCGGCATCGAGAGCCTGGCCGGCGCGGGCCTTCCAGTCCTGCGACTGCCGGAGATACTTCTGATACTCGGCATCGAGCTGATTGTAGTTGCTCATGGCCGACGCAGAGGCGCGCACGACGTTGTTGAGTTCGGTCTTCATGTCGGCCACGGTCTGGCGGACGGTGGTCTCGAAGTTGGCGTCCTCAAGGGCGCTGACGGCGTCATTTGCCTGGCCGCGTGCGACGCGACCGGTACGGGTAAAGATGTCTGAGAAGAAGCCCATGTGATTGTCCTCGTTTATTCCAGTTTATTGAAGATCGGCTGCGAGAAGGTTGCGTGCCTGCATGACGTCGGCCAGGAGGAAGCTGACGCAGGAGAGAATGTCGTCCTCATCGTCAGGGCCGAGGTCCTGCAGCTTGCAGAAATTGTTGAGGGTGACGGCAGTTTGGCCATCACCGAGGCTGGAGAGCTGGAAGTGGGAGGTGGAGATGCCGTTTTGCGCGTCGAGCATTTTCTGCATGAGGGCCGGTGTTATGCGAGCGGCCGGGACGGTGGCGCAGACGAGGGAGAAGAAGAGAATTTCGCCCTGGAGTTCGGCCTGCATGGCGAGACCGCTATCGACCTCGAGAATTCGAAGGCCGCTTTCGCTGGATTCGGTTACGGAGTAGCGTTTGGCGGCGAGTAGCTCATGGATTTGCGCGAGTGCGTTCTGGGGCATGTGTTGTGGTTCCTTCAGTGGTTCCGTCTTCGGTCAGTCGTTCAGGCGTTGCTCGGGTTCCTCATGTTGCTCAGGTGGTTCGGTGTTCGAGTGGCTTCAGATAGAGATACGCAAGGCGGGTGGACCTGGTTCGGAAGCCATCTGTAGTATAGCGGGATCACCTGGGACGGCGGGGAGGGGCGGAAATTGGGTTCGCATTGGGTTCGTGTGAGGGGGGCGAAGCCAATTTTGTTGTGGGATTCGTTGAAATGATTCGAGTTACGGGCCGGAATTGGGTTTGCATCGTGTATGTTATTTTCTTGATGGTTGGAAACCGGTGAAACCAGCTGTCCTGTCCGTTTGTTCGGCCGAACCAGGGCAGGCGTGGTCTTCAGGGTCCGGCGGTTGAGGGTACGGAGTTCCCGGAGATTTCGCACTGCTGCCCTGAACATGCGCAGCATGCGGTTCTGGTAATGGTGCATTCCTTCGGGCATGCGGCCTGGGGGAGCGTACTGGAGGGTGCGAAGCAGGCGCCAGCGCGCCGCGATCATGGTGTCGACAAACTCGGCTTCCCAAGTGGTCACGGGTATGTGTTCGTGATAGAGCTTCTGGCAGAACGTTCGGAACTGGGTGGGGTCCTCGGTTTGGAGCAGGAGGCATTGTGCGAGGGTGTCGTGCCGGTCCGGGACGTTGAGTGTGAGGGCGGTGCTGCGATTGGAGGTGATTTGTTTGCCGACTGCCATAAATGCCTTCCGTTTTAGATGAAATGTTGTTTCTGATTTCAGGGTGGCATGCGCGTGGCGAGAGTTTTGCTGAAATGGAGTGAGGTCGGTTGATTTGATTGGAATTATAAATTTGGATTCGTTGTGACTGAGTTTGGGCGGAGTGGACAGGTGGGGAGGGAACGGGAGGGTCGGGCATCCGGAATTCAAGCGCAGATAAAGAGGATTAACGCCGATGCACACTGATAAAGGCCGGTTATGGTGCTGCGCTAGACTCGTTGAATCATGAGATCCGGGATCAACTGGAAATGGCGAACATTGTGGGTCGCAATCGCGTATCTGAGGTGGAG
>JAUZEU010000194.1 GCA_030838885.1 Bryobacterales bacterium
ATCTCGCGACCGATTTCTGTTGCCGTCTCACCAACGAACCGCACCTCAGCCGTTCTGAGTTGAATCGCAGTCACGCCCAGATCCGCAGCCGCCTTCATCCAGAAAGAGCGGATGTTCTCAATGCCCGCGATCACCTCTGACCCGGGCGGCAGAATTCGCGCTGTTGTCGTGTAAACGAGATCGAGGGCGGCGAAATTGCCTTTTCCCACGACCTCCTCTTCGAAGATGCGGTTTATCGCACAAAGTTCCTGCAAAGCGTTATCAGACATGGCGATCTCCTGTTCTGAACTGTGCGAGTGTAACACGCCTGAAGAGCTGGTTCTTTCGTGATAGACTCATCCCCGGCAAACAGAAAAGGAGAAAACTATGGCCACCAACAGAGGCGTTGAATACATGGGTCCGGGCAAGGTGGAAGTTCATTCCATCGACTTTCCGAAGCTCGCCCTCGGAGACAGAAAATGTGAGCACGGCGTGATTCTGAAGATTGTTTCCACGAACATCTGCGGAAGCGACCAGCATATGGTGCGGGGCCGTACAACCGCTCCGGTGGGCCTTGTGCTGGGACACGAGATCACGGGAGAAGTGATCGAGGCCGGACGGGATGTCGAGTTCATCCACGTTGGCGACCTGGTCTCGGTGCCTTTCAACATCGCCTGCGGGCGGTGCCGCAACTGTAAGGAAGGGAAGACGGGCGTTTGTTTGAATGTGAACCCGTCGCGGCCCGGTGCAGCCTTTGGGTACGTCGACATGGGCGGCTGGGTAGGCGGGCAGGCTGAATATGTGATGGTGCCTTACGCCGATTTCAACCTGCTGAAGTTTCCGGATAAGGCGCGCGCCATGGAGAAGATCAGGGATCTGACTCTGCTCTCAGACATTTTCCCTACGGGTTATCACGGAGCGGTAACGGCGGGTGTGGGTACCGGGTCCGTAGTTTACGTGGCAGGCGCCGGTCCGGTTGGCCTTGCGTGCGCGGCTGCCTGCCAACTGCTCGGCGCTGCCATCGTCATCGTGGGCGACATGATTCCGGAGCGGCTGGATCAGGCCAGGAGCTTCGGCTGCGAAGTTGTCGACCTGCGGAGCGACGCATCGCTGTGCGACCAGATCGCGCAGATTGCGGGCGTGCCGGAAGTGGACAGCGCGGTCGATTGCGTTGGATTCGAGGCTAAGGGGCACGGCAAGGACGCGGGGGTGGAGCAACCTGCGACTGTGCTGAACTCGCTGATGACGATCACGCGTGCCGGGGGCGCCCTGGGCATTCCGGGACTCTATGTGACCGACGATCCGGGTGGCGTGGACGCCAGCGCGAAGTCGGGAACCCTGGGGATTCGGATTGGTCTGGGGTGGGCAAAGTCGCATACGCTCTCCACGGGTCAGTGCCCGGTGATGAAGTACCACCGCCAGCTCATGATGGCGATTCTGTACGACAAGGTGCAAATTGCGAAGGCGTGCAACGTGGAAGTGATTTCGCTGGATGACGCCCCGAAGGGCTATAAGGATTTCGATAAGGGCGCGGCGAAGAAGTTTGTGCTCGATCCGCACGGGATGCTGAAGGCGGCCTGAGGAGACACGCTGGAGTCACTTCAGTGGGTTAACCCATTTCAGGCAGGGGAAACGCAGGAAATCGGTATCGACAGTGTGTAGCGTCGCGCGGGCTTCTATAGCCAGCGCCGCCAGGTGCGCATCGGTGGTGAGATTCCCGCCCTTACCTTCGGTGCGCAAAAATCCAAACGCCAACCCGGCATGGCCCGGTTCCGGATTGAGTAGTATTACAATCAGGGCGATTGAGCCATGACTCCACGTGGGAGGTGGCGAGGTGAACTGACATCGGCGCCTCTAATACGCGAGGGCTTGTCCACAGGCGGACGAATCCGAGCGCCACCACCCACGCCATTCCAACACTTTCACGTCCTGAAAGCGTCTCGATCCACCACGGACGTGCGCGTTCGTGATGGGGTGAAGATCGATTGCAGGCACAAACGAGCAGGCTCAGATCGGGAAGACTACTACGTGCGCGCGCCAGACCCGGGCAAGAACCGTTCCTCGTCCAACTGCCACGCAAGTTCATTCAGGCGGCGCTCATCAATACCGGGGCGAAGGTGTCCGTCGCGCGGTTCAAAGTCGAAAGGAGGGACAGAGGGAGTCTGATCAGCCAGGCCTCGACGCAAAACGTCATTGACTACGGATCTAAACGAAACACCACTCTCTCGGGCCAGTTGTGCCAGACGCTCTGCAAGGCCGTCATCAAGCGTGAGTGTGGTGCGCATAAAGACATGATGATGTCTTTTGAGACTGATATCAAGATGCTCGCTTCGGCTCATTCATACCGAAGGCACTCAATCGGATCCAGATTCGCCGCCCGGTTCGCCGGATAGTACCCGAAGAACAACCCGACACCGACCGAAATCCCCACACCGAGCAGCACCCACAAGGGTGACACCTCTGCCGGGATATCCGGGATAACAGACCTTACGACAAACGCAATTGACGCTCCGCACAAAATTCCGAGTATTCCGCCAATACACGAGAGCGTGACCGCCTCCATTAGAAACTGCACGCGAATGTCGGATTTGCGAGCACCCATTGCCTTCCGGATACCGATCTCGCTCGTCCGCTCCGTGACTGAAATCAACATGATATTCATCACCCCAATGCCGCCCACCAGCAGGCCAATGGAACTGATGATGCCGGTGAGCAGCACCAGCGCGCCGGTTAGCTGGTTCCAGAGCGAACTGAGGAAGTCCGGGCTGGAGATCTCGAAATCATCGCCGGCATGATGCGGAACACGGCGCTTCCGCCGCATGGCATCCTCCACCTGATCGTGAACCTGATCCATCGCGACACCGTCTTTCGCGGCAACCGCGATAAATCGTTCCTTCACCTCCGGAAAGTTCTTCCGGAAGTTGCTCATCGGAATGGTCGCAAACTGGTCGACGCCGAAATTCGAAAAGAGTCCCTGATCCGGCTCGAAAAGCCCGATTACTTCATACAACCGGCCGTTGAGCCGAACCTGCTTTCCAATCGCATCGATGTGAGGGAAAAGCGACTCGGCAATGGCCCTCCCGATCACGACGACACTACGGGAATGCTCTTCGTCATACGCGGAAATAAACCGGCCCTGACCAATTGCAAAGAGCGGCAGCGCCTGCGCATACTGCGGCTGCGTACCGCGCAGAAAGAAACGCTGCACACGGTTATCACCGTAGCGGATCTCGTCGGCCTGTTCAGAGAAGTTGATTCTTTGCCCAAAGATCGTGGCGTAGGAAACGCCCTGGCAGGTCTCTTCGATGAACTTCTCGTCGCCGTCCTGGAGGTACTTGCGGACGCGGATTTTTGCCGGCAACCGGTCGGCCCGCTGCCCGGCAGGAATCCTGGTGACGAACAGGGTATTCGAACCGAGGCGCGAGATCCGTTCTCTGATCAGCCCGTTGAGCCCGTCAATGATGGAGGCAACGGCGATCACGGAAGTAACGCCAATAACGATACCGAGGATGGTGAGTGCGGACCGGACCTTACGGTCGCGGAGGGTGCCCAGCGCCACCGAGATGTTTTCGACAAACTCGTCACGTCGCATCAGGCATCCTTCCTGAGCGCTGCCACCGGATCGAGTTTCGCTGCTTTGTTTGCAGGGTAAATACCAAAAAACAGGCCGATCAGGGAACTGAGCAGCACACCCAGCATGGCGACCCAGAGTTTGACGGATGCGGGGAACGATGTAAACGAGCGGAGTGCGGTGGCGCAGCCGAAACCAATTCCGATACCAATCGCGCCTCCAATGAGGCACTGAATCAGGCTTTCGGTCAGGAACTGTCGGAGGATGTCTTTCTGCGTAGCGCCCAGCGCACGCCGCACGCCAATTTCGCGAGTGCGCTCGGTGACGCTCACCAGCATCACGTTCATAATTACGATGCCGCCGACAACGGCAGAGATTGAACTGACCATCACGAACACCGCAAAGAACGACCCACTGATGCTCTGCCATAGCGCAATGTAGCTTTGCGCCGTGCCGACGAAGAAAGTCTCGTCTTTACCCGGCTGGTCGTGGCGGCGGGTGCGCATGATGCCGGTTACTTCGTCCTGCGCCGCGTTAAAGGTCTTCTCCCCACCGGATGCTTTGATCTCGAGAGTTAATGAAGTGCGTGTGCCACGTACTTTCAAATACGTCGTCAGCGGTATGATCGCGAAGTTGTCCTGATCCTGCCCCAGTACTGCGCCCTGTTTTTCGAACGTCCCCACTACCGTGAATTCCTGGCTGCCTGTACGGATGCTCCGGCCCACCGGGTTTGTACCGGGAAAGAACTCCTCTACAAGTGACGAACCAATCAGGCAGACGTAAGCGGCATGGCGGTCTTCGCTTTCCGTGAAGTAGCGGCCCTGATCGAGCGTACGGGTATCGATATCGACCATGTTCGGGGTATAGCCGATGATGTTCGAATCGTCCATCTGTTTGTTCTTGTACTGGATGGAAAGGGTGCCGCTGGCCGATGCTCCAACGAGTTCGCAGTGCGCGCAGAGTTCGCGGACGGCAGCAAGATCGTCTGTCTGAATGTTTTTGTTCTTCAGGGCTTTCACCACAACAGTGAAATCGACCACGGCGAACGGTGTCTTGGCCACGCGAAACACGTTCGTTCCCAGGTTGGCGATTTTGGTCTCGACGTAGGTATTCGCGCCCTGTACAAGGGTCATTACCGTGATGAGAGTCGCCACTCCCATGGTCAGACCGAGCACGGTGAGTGAGGCGCGCAGCTTATGTGCACGGATCGCGTCGATAGCGAGGTTTAGATTGTCGCGGAGGTCTACCATCAGGCAGTTACTGCGGTACTACACCCAACGGCAATTCTCACCGCAGAGTTCATCATTTCTGCATCATGATCTTTGGCAGCGGAATGGACACCGCCGGCTCGAACAGCCCAAACGAAAACACGTTCGTGCCGGCTGCCACGGCCACGTATTCCTTGCCATCCACCGCATAAATCACAGGGGAAGCTGTAAGCGTATCGCCGACATTGTAATGCCACAGATGGCGGCCCGTGCGGGCTTCCAGGGCGATGAGGTGGCCATCGTCATCGCCTGAAAAGAGCACTCCGCTTGCCGTCGAGACAGTGCCTGTCCACATTCGGGAATAATTGCCAACAGGGTACTGCCAGACGCGATTACCTGTTCTTGGATCGATGGCGCGCAGAATCACCGCACCGCCCGGTTCGGTTGCTGCACCTCCGGCAAAGTTCTTCATCGGGACAGGTTTCTGGCTGGAAAGTGTGAACATGCCGCACTCTTCCTGCGTGAGGATATAAAGTAAACCCGTGCCGGGGTTATAGCTCTGGCCCATCCAGTTGGTTGCGCCCTTCACGCTGGGACAGACCCAGTTGCCTTCCGGTGTCGGGTCTTTGCCCGGGATGATCACGGGCTTGCCGTTGTCATCGATACCGGAGGCCCATGTGATGTTATCGATCAGTTTCGTGGCCTTCAGAAACTTGCCTGTCTGCCGGTCCAGGATATAGAAGAAGCCGTTCCGATTGGCATGCACTAATACTTTGCGCCGGGCTCCCTGCCAGGGGATCTCAAGCAGCACGGGCCAACTCTGAGCGTCCCAGTCATGCACGTCGTGCGGCGTGAACTGGAAATACCATTTGAGCTTGCCGGTTTCCAGATCGAGAGCGAGGACGGAACAGGTGTAAAGGTCAATGCCTTCGCGCGGCTTACCGGCATAGTCGGGCCAGGGATTGCCCGTGGTCCAGAAAAGCGTGTTGCTTTCGGGATCGAAGGTGCCGGAGAGCCAGGTTCCCGCGCCACCCCATTCGTGCAGGTCGCTCCAGGTTTCCGAGCCCGGCTCGCCCCTGGCAGGCACGGTGTAGGTACGCCAGATCTCGTCACCGGTTACAGGCGACAGAGCCGCGATGAAGCCACGCATCCCCGTGTCTCCGCCGGCGCTGCCTACCAGTATCCTGTCTTTCACAACCAGGGGCGCGGAGGTAGATGTGACACCTTTTTCCACGTCGGCAAACTGCCGGTTAAACAGGAGCGATCCTGTCTGGCGGTCAAGCGCTACCAGGTAGTTATCGGTGGTGGTGAAGTAGACGGACTCGCCGAGGATCGCGGCCCCACGATTGACCCCTTTGCGTTTCGCGCGGCCATCGGAGTACTGCCAGATCAGGCGTCCGTTGCGGGCATCGATCGCATACATGGCGTTCGAGTCGGTGACGTACATCACGCCGTTGTACACAATGGGCGAACTGCGAAGGGCATTCGCTTCAGGCACATGGTACGTCCACTTAGCCACAATATCGGGGGCGTTCTGAATCGTAATCTGATTCAGCTGGCTATAGCGCCAGCCCTGGAAATTTCCGGCGTAAGTGAGCCAGTTATCGCCGGCGCCTTTGACAATGTCTTCGTATTTGACCTGGGCGGTGGCAGGAAGCGCAGTGGCAGGCAGCGTCAGCAGGGCGATTAAGATTGTTTTCTTCATTTGCCACCCGCCGGTGTCTGCCGAACCGTCTGCCTTGCCAGGTATGCCAGCAAGTTGGTGAGCTCATCCGGTGTGAACCGGGTGTCGTAATCTTCAGGCATAAGTGAATGGTCCAGAACGGCGAGTGATTTCACGCCAGCCATGGAGATCAGATGCAGAGCGCCTTTTTCATCCACCAACTGCAGCGAGTAGTTGCCACGATTGCGCGCGATTCCCTTCAGCACAGTGCCGTTTTTCATGGTGACCGTCACACCTTCCTTGCCCGCGAGAGCTGCATTCCGGGAGGGATCGTTCTTAGGCGGTGTAATCGCAGCCCGGATGTTCGCCAGGGGACGGCTGCCACCGATATTGCTCAGATCGGGTCCCATCCGGCTCCCTTTCCCCAGAATGGCGTGGCATTCGGAACAACCGGCTTTTGGACTCCAGTAAAGTTTCTCGCCAGCGCCGGGATCGCCATAGACCTTGCTGTCGGCTGCTGGCCCGGTGACAGCACGCAGGTAAGCGGTCAGCTTCCAGGTATCGTCATCGGACAGGCGCGTAGGCGGCATATCAGTGCCGGCAACGCCGTTGCGAATGGCACCGAACAGTTCGTCGTCTTTCAGCTGATGGGACTGAAGCTGACGGACCAGGTTCGGTCCACGTCCCCCAATCCCATCCGGGCCATGGCAGCCTCCGCACGACGTGATATAAAGTTGCGCACCGGCCGCGATAGCAGCAGGGTTTTTTATGGCGGGGTTTTGGCCTGGCGCAGGCGCCTGATCGTGCTGCGCACAAAGCATGAGCGGAAGAATTAGTAAAGCAATTGAACGCATGTTGAGCTTTCCATGTTATACGGTTTTCTTCGGGTACACGCTGGCCTGGGGGCGCGCGGAATCGGCACCCGGATTCGATAGCGAACACAGCCCTGTCTACCGTCGTTCCCCCTACAGTTCTTTCCGTCGGCTGAACGAAAGCAATTTGTGATCGATGTCTAGATGCCGCCGGTGACTAGCCTGGAACAGATCGATCGCGTGATTCAGAGAATCCGCGAACATCTTGTAAGAAAGCCGCTCGTCGAACACGCAGCAAGCTTTGCCGGCCAAAGCTTCCCGAGGTTTTACTACAACGTGAACCCGCAGGAGCCCGACGCGCGATACGGACAGCTCATCGTGAACACAAAATAGGCCGAGAAGAAGCCGGCTCTGGTGAACGCGCTTCAATCTGAGTTGCGGGAGCCGGCGCCGGAGGCGCTGATCATGGTGGAGGAACTGCAGCAGGGCACGCACATTGAGTCGCCAGTGGAAGTCGCATGTCCGGAGAGGACGTCGCGGGTTTGAAGATGCTCGGTCAGCGGGGCGAAGGCACTTTGCGCGACGCACCCTTCACAACCTACGTCCGAGATGATTACTATGACGATTCCTGGATGGCCGGAGTCGTGCGCACCGAGGAAGCGAATCGCCTCGGACTGACGAATGCCGCCATCGCGCGCCAGCTTGCAGGCGCTTTTTCCGGCGCTCCGGTAGCGACCATTTGGGAGGGCGACCGGCAGGTAAATGTGATCCTTCTGTTGAATGCCGATCAGAGAAAGAGCTTCGACGATGTGCGCGAGGC
>JAUZEU010000282.1 GCA_030838885.1 Bryobacterales bacterium
ATCGCCGCCGATGTCGTTCTGATGGAAAGCGCCACCTTCAGTTCCTGGGCGCCCGGCGAATCCGAACCGGGGGCGGTCCTGAAGCCGCCAACCGCAAGTCTGACGCCGCGCGAGATCGAAGTTCTGCGCCTGCTCGCGGATGGCGACAGCAACAAGATCGTCGCCCACAAGCTGGGCATCTCAGATCACACGGTCAAATTCCACGTGGCATCGATCCTCTCGAAACTGAACGCCGGGTCCCGAACGGAGGCCGTCACTTTGGGAGTGCGCCTCGGCATGATTTATCTCTGAGAATTCAGCTCTGAAAAGCCGTGCAGGGAAAAAGCCGCACACGCGTTGTTTTAATTCCGCGCGCGTTTCCAGTTTCCTTTGGCACACTGGAACCCGGGACACCATTCCCGCCGGAGAATCCAAATGACGTCGAAAGTACTGCTCAGGTATTCGCTGCCCCTGATTCTGTCGACCAGCCTGTTCTGCGTTGTGGACCCCGCCTCTGCCAGGGTGATCTTTAAGGCTGACTTTGAGACGGGTGATCTCAGCGAGTGGAGCAGGACCGGCACCCGCAGCCAGAATGCGACACCGAGAAATGTCCAGGTGGTCAGCGACATCGTGCAGGAGGGAAAGTACGCGGGCAGGTTCACGATCCATGAAGACGATCTGTTCAACGCTCAGCAGTTGCGCGTGCAGGTTGGCGGACCTAAGGTTACGGTCGAAGAAGGCTCCGACACCTACATGTCCTTTTACATGTACATGGCCGAGCCGCCGAAGGACCGTGACAACTTCTTCTATTGGGAGGGGACCCCGCCGCCGAAATACGACAACGTGATGACCTGGTGGGTCGAGCCGAAGGAAGGGAGCGGCACCATCATCAGGTGCGGCACGGGGAACCTCGGGCGCGACGGCACACACTGGGAGGCGGATTTCACGATCGGTAAATGGCACCAACTGGCGATGCACATCCATTGGTCAGAGGACAAGGACAAAGGGAACACGCGTCTCTGGCTCGACGGCGTTCTGGTCCTCGACAAGAAGCTGAAGACCAAAGGCCCCGAGAGTGTCTACTTCTGCCAGCCCGGGATCCATCGCAGTCCGCACCGTCCCTCGACAGACACGATCTACTTCGATAATTTCATCCTCGCCGACACACTGGAGGATGTTGTGAAGGGAATCCCGAAGTCCGCTGCGGGCGCAGCGGCAGTCAATTCGCCCGCGAATTAGGCCGCCGTTTCTTCGGGATTTCGATGAGAGCCCGGATCATTGAAGATCCGCTTAGAACCGTAAAGCAGGCAGTGCTCCAGGTGCGTTGGCATCTCCACCATCGCTTCACACATAACAGAACCGCCGTCTCCAGCCAGCACGACTTTTCTTTTTGATCCGATTTTCCCAGGTGTTTTCCGATCGCAGGCACATGCCTGTTTTGAATGGCCGCCTCGCATCCTCCGGGGGCTGCTGGCACCTTGGGTTAGGGTCGCAACCCGCTCTACAGAATTGGCGGGCAGCCTGGGAATTCCGATAAGGCGGAATTTCCCCGGAAGTCAAGGTAGGCGATGCCCTGGCGGCTGGTGAAATAGCCGTCGAGCGTGAGGTCGCGGAGGAAGGCGAAGAAGGCTGTCGCCTGGGACAGGGTTGGGTCTTTCTGAGCGTTCTCGCGGAATGCAATCAGGTCCAGGAGTTCCTTCTGTTCGGTTTGGGAGCAGCCGAGGAAGGGCTTGCCATAGCGATCGCGGCAACGGGCGTCCAGCCAGAGGAGTCCGCCGGAGATTTGCCGCTTGTATTCGGCGTTTTCGCCAGAGAGGAGTTCGATGAACTCGGGTACCCCGGCTTCCGTTGCTCCCGGAACGATGAATTCGCAGAGTGTGCGGAGCGTATCCTGCTTTGCCGGCGCAGAGGTGATCTTCGGCTTTTTAGCGAGCAGCGGGAGTTGTAGTAAGGTGCGGCGTTCGAGTTTCACAGATCACCCTTTCGGGCCTGATCAAGCGCATATTCGGCGGCGCGCCAGGTGAGGGCCAGGATGTTCAGAGTCGGGTTCTTGTCGGGGCCTGTGGTGAAGCAGCCCGCGTCGGAGACGAAGAGGTTTTTCACGTCGTGCGCCTGGCAGAAGCCGGAGAGAACGGAAGTTTGGCGGTCGGACCCCATTCGCACGGTGCCGACTTCGTGCGCCACGCCGCCGGGAGAGAGATGGCCGAAGTCGGGATGTGGAACGGCGGCATTGGTTTTGCCTCCAGCGGCCTGCAGAATTTCTTCGAAACTCTGGCGCATATCCTTCGCCATTTTGATCTCGTTGTCGGACCACTTCAGGTGAAAGCGAAGTGTCGGGATGCCCCACTGGTCTAAGAGATTTGAGTCGATCTCACAGTAGCTGGCGGGATTGGGAATCATTTCACCGCGACCGAGGAGTTGCACGCCGGTCCCGTAGGTCTCCCTGCACTTTTCCTTGAGCGCCGCGCCGTAGCCCTGAGCTTCGAGCCCCACCTGGTGGAACATCCGCGCGCGGGGCATGCCTGGTCCACCGAAGACTTCGGCGTGATAGCCGCCCTGGAAGTCGTTACGCCGGTCGTATTTCCACCACGGGATGTAGACGTGGACGGAGCCGGTGCCATCGTGATTGTGCGGCGGGATGCGGTTCAGTTCCGGGAAGGCGCCGGTTACGGTGGTGGCAACCGATTCCATGAGGTAGCGCCCCACGGTTCCGGAGGAGTTCGCGAGACCGTTCGGGAACAGGGTGGAACGGGAGTTCAGCAGAAGCCGCGCCGACTCGCAGGCGCTGGCTCCGAGCCAAACCACTTTGGCGAGCACGCGCTGCTCGGTACGCGTTGTCTTATCTATATAAGAAACGCCTGCGGCTTTGCCATCCCGAGCGACCAGCACCTGCCGCGCCATGGCCATGGGAATGATCTGCAGGCGGCCGGTTTTGAGAGCGGGCGGAATCAGCACCTGGCTGGAGCTGAAACTGGAAGCGGTGCGGCATCCCTGCGTGCATTGTGCGCAGTAATGGCAAGGAGGGCGGCCGTTATGCGCGCGAGTGACGATGGCAGCGCGGCCGGCGATGCAGGGGACTTTAAGCTTCGCAGCGCCTTTCCTGACCAGCAAATCTGAGCAGCGGGGCGCAGGCGGCGGGAGGAAGACTCCGTCGGGAGCGCTGGGGATGCCTTCACGGCTTCCGTATACGCCGATCAGGGATTCGACTTTGTCATAGTACGGGGCGATGTCGTTGTATTCGACGGGCCAGTCTTCGCCATAGCCGCTGAGGGAGCGGGTGCGCATGTCATGCGGGGAGAAGCGGAGGGTGACACAGTTCCAGTGGTTGGTGCGGCCACCGAGGAGGCGGGCACGGGTCCAGCGGAAGGCGGAGCCGGGGCCGTTGGAGTAGGGTTCGCCGGGAACGTCCTGCACGATGTTGGCGACATCGAATTCGTGGCTGGCGGTGCTGTTGTATCCGCCGGCACCGATGCCGACACCACGGTGGGGCAGGTTGTATGGCCAGAGGTGTTCGGTGTAGTGCAGGCCGGGGTTCAGCAGTGGTCCAGCCTCGAGCATGACAACATCGAGTCCGCCTTCGGTGAGAACTTTGGCGGCCATACCGCCAGCTGCGCCGGAACCCACGATGCAGACGTCGAAGGTTTTGCGAGGCGGAGTGTTCGGTGCGGGTTGGGCCATGGCTATTTGTGGGCGGCTGCCAGGGGCGCGCCGAGCCAGCGCACGGCATTCTCGACAATCTTCAGAGGCATTTCCTGGGTGTAGACCGGGTAGGTCTCGTGGCCAGGGCGAAAGTAGAAGACTTTGCCCTGGCCGAGGTTCCAGACCATGCCGCTGCGGAACCATCCGCCGGCGTTCCAGGTTTCCTGGAAGACGACTTCGTCGGGTGGGGGCACGTGAAAGGGTTCGTCATAGGCTTCGGTGG
>JAUZEU010000219.1 GCA_030838885.1 Bryobacterales bacterium
GAAGTTCCGCCTGCGAGGTCCGGATTCCGTAAACTGGGCTGCCGAATGCCACGCCGGCCAAGTGACGTAAAGCGCGTTTAGCAGTACTAATCGTACGAAGCGGGCGCGAAAGGCTGATTCGGGGCAACTTCAACCCTGCTCCAGGTGCACATATCAGCATAGGGCATAAAAACCGGCCAATGTTCTGAGTGAGGACCTTGGGCGGTCAGCGACGCGGCAGTATTCTTTTTCGATCGAAGGTGTGTTACTTCAGTGCGCGAATGCCCGTCAAAGACAACAACAGCGGCCCATTCGGGAGCCCTTGCATTTGGACCGCGTTTTGCGTCAAAAGTGGCGGTCGCAGTGCGACTGCCGGATGCTGGCCGACTCCTCATCGTTTCTAATCCCGGTGAGGGCATTCCAGATTCTGAACCTCCGGGCTCCTGATCATTGTTGCAGGCCTCAGATCCTCCAGCGTTCTGAAATCTGGAGCTCTCAGCGCCATAGACCGACTGATTGACTCAACCCACGACACTCAAGCGGAAGCGGGATCTCTTTCACAGCGTGTCAGTGATACGGAACTCGATCGCCGTCGAGCGGCAATAGGTGGAATGAACCAGCATAACCCCGGTCTTAAGCAGGCTGGGCAGTCGCTTCTAACCAGGTTCCTTGATGCGGTTGAGCAGGTGCTCGAGCGCAGGATAAGCACTGCTTGATTTGGGTGAGCGGACGCGCGTCGAGCCTGTCAATGGAAATCGTTCTGAGCAGGCTACCCTGAGCGGATCACGGGTAAGTTGCAGGTCCGAACACGAGCACGCCTGGAGTGATTTGATCCGGATTGTGCCGGTTCCGTTGCACTGAAACTGCGCCTCTGAACGTCAATGGTTCATCACATCCGGCAGAGCAGCGTCAAGTGCATTCCTGCCTCGCTCCGGGCAGCCTTCGAACAGCGGTGGGGACATACCGCTCGGCAGTGAATCAGGGATAAGCCGGCACAGATGCTCAGACTTTGCCCGCGCGTCGAGCAGACCATCCCGCACGAATTCGACAAGATCCCAGAACTGGCGCAACGTCAGCGGCCGGGAATTGGCAAGCAGCGGGTCCAGATCCAACAACAGGGGCAGTACCGGGCTGGTCGGGCGGATGAGATCACGTGCGACACCAGCCAACGCCGGACTGTAGAGCCTCGCCGAAACGGCCGGATTCAAGTGATGGGCAATCGCGTGTTCTAGCTGCGTGAAAGCCCCGTCATGAAAGAAGGCTGGCTGGAGCGCAACGTTGCGCAGCGGCGATGTGCGGAACTTGTAGCGGTCCTCCGGGCGATTCGAGATCTGTTCGGCGCCATAATCTTCGTTCTGCCGCGGGCCATCGAAGATGACATTGCCTTTCCCCACTCCGAACTCCGGGGCAAGCTGTGGTACGCCGATTCGCCGATTGGTGAAATCGCTGAACATCTCGTTGGAGTTGCCGGACACGGCATGGCACGTCACGCAGCGGGCCTCTCCGAAGAAGAGGAGCGCGCCTCGCTTCTGGCCATCCGTCATGGCTCCGCGCTCGCCGCGTGCAAGGCGATCGATCGGAGCGTTGGCGAAGACTAGCGTGAACTGGAATTCCGCCAGGGCCAGTCCCACCATGGAAAAATCGATGGGCTGGCCTCTTGCCACACTCGGAAAGCTGCGTGCAAAGAGGCTGCGATAGGGCGCGGAATCATTCAGGCGACGGAGTACCACCTGCCGGATCGGCTCGTTTCGCGACCCGCTCGCGTCCGGCGGCGGTACCGCGGTACCAAGACCATCATCGAACGGGTCGAACTGGGCTCCGAGTGTACGTCGGGTTCCTGTGAATCCGGCAGCCTCCGTCAGTTCGGTGGGAGGCAACTGTCCCTGGGCCGCCAAGAGGTGCCTGATGACGGGATCGTGAGGAGGGAAGCGGGTGGTACCCTCCGGCGGCGGGAAGAGGAAGCCCTGGGCATTATCGAAAGGGTCGCCCGACGGGACAAAAAATCTTCCGTTCCACATCAGCTTCGGAAAGAAGGCGTCGTTGATAAGCATAGGGGTCCGTCGCTGGTTCCGAGGCCCCGACCGGTGCGGCCCCACGACATTGTTGTTCTGGACACCGATCGCGATCGACTGCGTGTCGCCGAAGCCCGCCTCGGGCGCGTGGCATCCGGCGCAGGAGTTGTCCGAATGCAGGTTAAGGATCTTGTCGAAGAACAGAAGGCGGCCCAAATCGGCCAGCGTGCGGTCGATCGGGCGGCCAAGGCGCGACTCCAGCTGCAACCCGGCCGAACCGCTGAACCGTGCCGCTTGTAGAACCAGGGCCAACTCGTGGTCCAGGGCGCTGTCGGCTGCAATAGCCACGCTGCCGCTCCACAACAGGGCAACCCAGGCAATCGTTTTCATATATTGGCCTCAGATCGGGTCACATGAGATGTTCGGGCCGAAAACGCCGCCCTGGTCGGTAAGGGTCCCGTCCGCGTTGAAACGGGCTTTGAAATGGGCGTTCGTGGTGTAGGCGGTCCCGCCATCGACCGGGATCAGTTGGAAGACGTCCGTCCCGTGGACGTCGTACGGCGGACGCGGACCGGGAAACAGGAACGGCGGCGTCTTAATAAACCCGCTGCCGCTGTCGACATAAAGGTTCTGGGTGTAGAAAAAGATGTAGTGGCGGTTGTTCTTGTCGGTGGCGGTGCCGCTCACTTCGTCGTTGGTCTTGTAATTAAAGGTGCCGTCGTCATTGCGCGCCAGAGAAATAGTCGTTCGGCCATTACCGGAACCGGTCAGGTCCCCGTTGAGCAACGGGCAAACCGCACGGGTTAGCGTCCATTGAACAGGCCGAAGGATGACCTGCTGCAGCAGGATAGGCGATCCGTTTCCATTGTTGTTCTTGTCGTTATCCGTGTGCGCTTGGCTCGCCGCGGAGCGAACCGGCCCGCCGGCTTTCTCGAAAAGCTTGGCGAGACGATCAGCATCATCCGAGACAGACCGATTGGATTCGGAGTTCTGCCCGAGCGACAAGGGCATGCGGCCGGCCGAAGAAAGATTCAGCGCAAAGGAAATGCAACCGGAAAAGCGTCTGATCGACACCCTGGCCGAACCTTTTCTGCCTGAATAGTACAAAGCTGAGTACCGTGAAAATGTGGAGCGACTGATTGAAGCAGAAGGGGCCAAAAAGTGACACCGTCAGGCACCGAAA
>JAUZEU010000233.1 GCA_030838885.1 Bryobacterales bacterium
ATCTTGCATTGAGCTATCTCGACAAAGGTACGCTCGCCGACTACGCCCAGGCCCTGCTGGCAACAAACGAGGTTATTTTCTGGCCATGATCAAAAACAAGCTTTCACGACGCGACTGGATTACGTCCCTTACCGGTGGGATGGGCGCACTTGGCCTTGCCGGAATGTTCTCGGAAGAGCAGGCGCGCGCTGCTGCGATCGCTGCGAGCAAAGCTCCGGCGGCACCTGCGCCCATGAAATTCCCGAACTTCACGCCGAAGGCGAAGGCGAACATCGTGCTCTTCATGGTGGGCGGGCCATCGCAGCTGGACATGTTCGACCCCAAGCCGGCGCTGTTGAAATACCAGGGCCAACGGCCATCGTCCGTGGATCTGCGAACGGAGCGCACCACGGGTGGCTTGCTGCCTTCGCCCTTCGAGTTCAAACAGCATGGGCGCGGCGGCGTGCAGGTTTCGAGCCTGCTGCCGAATATTGCTTCCGTGATTGATGAGATCTGCGTGATCAAATCGATGTACACCTACAACCCGACGCACACGCCTGCGCGCAGCTTATTTCATACGGGCAACATTGCCGCAACACGTCCCTCGATGGGTTCGTGGATCTCGTATGGGCTGGGCAGCGAAAACAAGAATTTGCCTGGCTTTGTGGTACTGAGTCCGGGTCAGGGTGGCGGCGGCGGTCTGGCGCGGTCGGGCTTTCTGCCCGCGAAACATCAGGGCACTTACTTCGACGATTCGGTGGCAGAACCGGACAAGATGATCAAGTACCTGCAGAACAAGGATCTGGACAAGGACAACCAGCGCAAGCAACTGGATCTGATTCAGTCACTCAACCAGGAGCATGAGCATTCTTTCGGGCAGGACGAGTTTCTGGAGGGCCGTATCCAGTCGATGGAAACGGCCTACAGCATGCAGTTCGAAGCGACGGATGTTTTCGATCTCAAAAACGAATCTGAGGCCATGCGGACCATGTATGGCGATACTCCGTTTGCGCATGGGTGTTTGCTGGCTCGCCGTTTAGTGGAGCGTGGTGTGCGGACGGTTCACGTGTATTACGGGCCGGGGCAGCCGTGGGACGATCACTCGAAGATCAACAAAAATCTGACGGAGCGCTGCCCGGATATGGATAAGGCCTGCGGGGCGTTGATCAGCGATTTGAAGCAGCGGGGCTTGCTTGATCAGACGCTGGTGACGTGGGGCGGAGAGTTTGGGCGCACGCCTGTTTCCGAGAGCGGTGATGGCCGCGACCATAATCCATATGGGTTCACGATGTGGATGGCGGGCGGCGGCGTTAAGGGCGGGATGGCTTACGGCGAAACGGATGAGTTTGGGTTTAAAGCCGTCGAGAAGAGCGTTTCGATTCATGATCTGCATGCGACCATACTGAATCAGATGGGCGTGGATCATACGAAGCTGACTTATCGTTACGCGGGTCGTGATTTCCGACTGACGGATGTTTACGGGGAAGTCGTTCGGGATATTTTGGCGTAGGTCGGTACGGCATCCCGAAAGGGCCGACTTTAATTTCTTCGCCGACCTGACGCGGCCGGTGTCCGCGTGTCCCAAACCATCTTTTGGCCCGGGTTCCGTGTTTGCCGGTTTGGTTAAACGTGCGCGGTTAAGAGGTGGGCCAGGTTGCCTTTTACCCGCAGCTTGTCTTTTCGGCCGCTGAAGTACCGGGCGTTCATTTCATCGCGACCTAAGTCTTCTACAGACGTGAACCCCATTTCACGAAGCCTGAAGGCCAGCACGTCCGGATCGAAGAACAACTCGAAAGGTTCGCCTGCAGCGGCTACACGGGCTGACAGAGCGTCCAGTGCCAGGCGCTCGGCCGGATTAAGGAGCGATCGGTCCACCGCATAATCCAATACAACGCCGCTCCTGACCGGCATTGAAGCGATGAAGCTCAGCGTCTCTTCAAAAGCCCTCTCCGTCAGATACTGCACCACGCCCAGCCAGGAAAAGAACGCTGACTCATCGAAACGGAAATCCACCGAGCACAGCGCATCAGCGATGGTCTGCCGCTCGAAATCGGCGCCCACAAATACAACATCCGCGGGAACCGCTATTCCAGCCGCGTCCAACTGTTCGCGCTTCCACGCCTGGGTTGCCGGATAATCGACCTCGAATACCCGCAGACCCACACTCGCATGCGGATTGCGGCAGGAAAAGGTGTCCAGACCAGCCCCTAAGACCACGTACTGCCGCACTCCGCTCCGGACGGCTTTCGCCAGTTCATCCTCAGCGTATCTGCTGCGAACCGCCATGTATGCCCGGAAAGACGGCGACAACCGCTGCTGTCTGGTGATCTTTCCCGACCTGATCTGCGATGCACGCTCAGGGCCCACGATCCTCAAAGACAGCGGATCTTCGAACACGCGCGGGCTATCCAACATCTGATGCTCCGCGCGTCGGACCGCCACCCGGTACGCAGTTCGGCTGGGTCTCGCCTCCAGCACTACAAGGACAGGGTCTTAAGATATTCTCTGAACGGGCCGCCCAAATCATGCCGTTGCAGAGCAAACTCCACAGTGGCCTTCAGGAACCCGAGTTTGTCACCCGCATCGTACCGTTTGCCCTCGAACTTGAAGGCGTAGATGGGGCGGTTACGGAGCAGGAGCCGCAGCGCGTCAGTCAATTGAATCTCGCCGCCTGCGCCCGGCTCCACACTTCCGATGGAATCGAAGATATCCGGCGTGAGAATATACCTGCCAATAATTGCCAGGTTGGACGGCGCTTCGCTTGGCTTGGGCTTTTCCACCAGATCGCGAATGCGGAAGACCTTATTCTTGCTGCCATTGTGCGAAACGGGCTCGGCATCAATGCAGCCGTACGACGAGATCGCTTCCGGCGGCACTTCCATGACGGCCAGCACCGGTGCTGAGAAGAATTCATAGATATCCAGCAACTGCCGGATGCACGGAGTCTCAGCTTCGATTACGTCGTCGGCGAGCACCACTGAAAACGGTTCCGGGCCAACCA
The DNA here is from genome assembly GCA_030838885.1 of Bryobacterales bacterium. Classification (GTDB taxonomy): domain Bacteria; phylum Acidobacteriota; class Terriglobia; order Bryobacterales; family Bryobacteraceae; genus BOG-234. The sequence continues at coordinate 2,981 of JAUZEU010000233.1, forward strand.
GATCTTTCGCTCGCAACACCGCGTGCCCTAAACCCAGCGCCTCCTTCTGCCGGATATAAGAAACATCGATCATGTCCGAAACCTGCCGGACGATCGCGAGCAAATCTTTTTTGTTGCGAGATTCCAGCAACTGCTCGAGCTCAAAGCTCACATCAAAGTGATCTTCAATGGCGGACTTGCCCCGCCCTGTCACAATGATGATGTTCTGAATACCGGAATGGAGAGCTTCTTCAACGCCGTATTGAATGATCGGCTTATCGACGAGGGGCAGCATCTCCTTCGGCTGCGCCTTTGTGGCAGGCAAAAAGCGGGTTCCCAGACCCGCCGCGGGAAATACGGCTTTACGGACCTTGGCAGCTGACATTCAGTTCCTATCTTGCCACGAGGCATGGCGGGGTCCGCCTGATCAAAAGCCCGCGAGGGGATTGCTCTCACAAGTTAGAATGAAGCAGCTATGAGGCCGCTTTTCGTTTGTCTTATTTCGTGGTTTCTCGTTCCCGCAGTTGCGCCTGCCGCGGGGGCCGACATAACCGGGAAATGGAGCGTTGACGGAAGCATGAATGGCAATGCGGTTTCATTTGATTGCACCTTCCGGCAGGACGATAAGAGAATCACGGGATCGTGCAAAGGGTACGAGTTTGCCGCCAACGTGACCGGTTCTGTGGCTGAAGAAGTCGTCCAGTTCTCGTTTATCTACACTTTTGCGGGAACGCCCTATACCTGCACCTACACCGGCACGCTTACAAACAATGCGGAGCTGAAGGGTTCCATCGTGGTGGCGGGAATCGACGGGAGCAAAGGCGAGTTCGTCGCGAAGAAAGCATAGAGTGGACAAGACCTACATCTGCTTATTCGATCTGAGACCCTACGACAATCAGGTAGCGCCCGCACTGCGCCAGTACGTGCGGGATTACGATCCGCACGGCGTCGTGTCATTGCTGCACTCGGTGCGGGAACTGTTGCCTGAGCTGAAAAAGGACGCCTCGCGCCCCCTGCTGAATCAGGAAGATTACGAGCACTGGATCGTTTCCATCGAACCCGATGCAGGCAACAAGCCCAGTGACCAGACCGTTCGGGATCTCTGCGGGCTGCTGGTGCAGCCGCTGTGCGTGCCACGTTCCACAGGGTTCAACCCTATGCAGGACATGGGACCTCTGGATGCGTGGCTTTCAGAACGCTCAGAATGGTTTGCGGATCTGATGGATGGCGGTGAGGAACTGGCAGGAGGACGGCTGGAGTTCAGTTTCGGTTCAGGCAGTCTGGTGGCGACACGTCAACAGATCAGCCAGTTTCTGGCGGAAGTTCGGGGGGTGACCGCGCCGGAACCGTCCGGAAGCGAACTCTGGA
>JAUZEU010000265.1 GCA_030838885.1 Bryobacterales bacterium
AATAACATTTATTTTTATTCATGTTTGGGTGAATGGCAGCCCAGGTTATGTCGCGCACCGGCACTTTCTGCGGAATCCAAAGAGATAGCCATCGTGCAACTACGGTGAACCGGGCTGACCAGAAACCCTGGAGCAGATCGTTGTTCTTATTGGACCGGTTAATTTTACTGATGGGAAGAACTGTCCAGGGCGGGTTGAATGTTCAGCGCCCGCTGTAACTCATGGTTTGTCCGGGGTTGCACGTGGGATCACATCACTATCCGCCCTCGTACTTACATGGCGCAATGGCAGGCTTTCTCTTCGGTAAGCACCCGTCTGAATCAGGCTGATGCGTTCTTATGGGTATGACACCGCCGACCTATTCAGGTTCATCCCTGCGGACGACTCCTTTACACCTGTACACCTGCAATTCCTGTGGGTGCGCCGGATTTGTAGCCGCTTGCCTGCCCATATTTGACAGGCATTGGTGCGGATGAACCTGACGCAGATAGTTCGCGAGCTGCGTAACAGAGGAGATTTCGCCGCCCAGGCATACCGTGATGCTGTTGCGCTTCAGGATACCCGCCGCTTTCGGAACGCGGAAGAAGTCCCGTACGATATCGATATTTACCAGTCTGGGCTCGCACTATGCTGTGCAGGTGACGGACATTTCAAGGGTGAGATGGAGCCTGCGCGGGGGGGGCGGATTTTTATTCGGAATAGCGGATGGCGGTTGCGTGCCAGAGGGAATCGGGAAGGAGGTTTGTAATCGAGTTCTATGACGTACGTTACTCGTCCGGTGAAGGCGGGAGGCAGATTAGGCGGAGAGGGAGAGCCGACAGATGAGGATGGTACCGAACGGATCAATATGGCTTCAGTCGGCGACCATCAGTTCGCCCGGGAGGATGGGCCTGGTGCGCGGCAGAAGGCCGAGTGCGGCGCAGCTTCCCAGGGCTATTAAGACTGCAACATACACGGCAAATTTGATTATGTCCGCAGCGTGGGTACGCGGCATAGCTTTCCAGAGAATCATAAGCAGTGTTTGAGCGAGAGTAACAGCCCAGACGGAGCCATAGAAGTAGCGGCGTTCGGTGCCTTCGCCCTTCGTGGAGCGCCGCACGCGGGGAAGGTTACCGGAGAGTCCAAGCGCCAGAACAGCACCGTAGAGAGGGAAATACGCCTCCTGGTAGATCTGTTTGAGGTACCACTTACCGGTGAACGCCGCGACTGCGAGACCGACGAGATTGAGCGTGGCGAAAGTGACGACATCGGCCCAGGCGAAGCTGTAGCAGACTTTTCGGTAGAGAGGATTGGGGCGGTCTTCGGTGAAGCGTAATATATAAGGCTTCGGCTCCACACCGGGAAGCTGCGCGTAATAGCCGGCGATCCCTGTGCCGAGAAGCACTACGGCCAGCCACGCCATATTGCCGGCGCTGGGGCCTTTGGCAAAGAGGTCGAACGTGAGTGGGCCGGGGGCGAGGAAAAAGACCCAGATCCAGATGGGCCAGTGGAGGAAACGGTAATAGGTTTTATTGTACTGGCGCATCTTCTTCCGATGCGCGTATTCGACTCTGACGGGGATGGGCATCAGTCTAATTCAATGTCGTCCGGCGGGGGTTCGTCAATGAGTTCAGGTTTGGCAGCCAAACGCTTCAATGCGGTGAGGATACCGCCTGAGCTGAAGCCTGCGCGGCGCAGGCGACGGTAGGCTTTTGCGAGTTCCCGCTCGTCCTCTATCTGGCCTTTCGCCACAAGGGAGTGCATGCGGCGATCGATAAAGGAGTCGATCATATCGGATTCGCTTTTCTCGCGAAAGGCCTGCTCCAGCGCTTTGTCTGCAAGTTTTTCCGGGACGCGTTTAGCGCGCAGATCTCTGAGGACCCGCATGCGGCCAAAGCCTTCGTTTTCGACACGATTTGCCGCGTAGCTCTCGGCGAACCGGGCGTCGTTCAGGTACCCGATCTCTTTTAGGCGGGCGATAGTGGGGTCGATGTCCGCGAGGTTTGCCGACTTAAGACGAAGCCTGGAACGCAGCGCCTCGCTTGAACACGCCTGCAGGCTGAGGTACTTTATCGCGTACTCGAACAGTGCTTCCGATGCCAGTTTTGCCGCCGGCCTTCGTGCGGTTCTGTTCGGTCCTGCTTTGTTTGGACCCATGCTTTACCGAAGTTTAACCTGACAGGGAAGTATACTGTGAGTGACTTCAGGTTAACCGCTTTCAATCGCTGATTGTTGGCGTTTGAATTGCAGTGAAAGGCTCGAAGCGAGGAGACTAACCTATGAATACAGATGGATTCGCGAACTTTCTGCTCGGCCTCGGTCTTGGGGTCGGCTTGGGAATGCTGTTCGCACCGAAGTCCGGTGTCGAAACGCGCGACATGCTGATGAGCAAAGCGGATGAGGGCAAGGAATATCTAAAGAAACAGACCGCCGATATCCAGGCAAACGCGGGCGACATGCTAAATAAAGGGCGAGAGGTCATTAACCGGCAAAAGGACACGCTGAGCGATGCCATTCAGGCCGGCAAGCAGGCGTATCGGGAAAAGATTGAACAGACACTTCCCGAGACAGCGTAGTATTAACGTCAGGACACTGGATTAGGGCCATGCAGGAAGATACGTTTCGTTGGGTAATAACCGGGGCGGTACTGATCGCAACGCTCTGCATTTTCCTCATGGCCGCCGTGAGCTTTGTTCTTTATCGCGTCATCGCGCAGATGAAAATCAAGGTAGACGGCGTTATCGCAAAGGCTGAGCCGATCATGGATACGGTGCGCAAGGTGGCAGATGAGAACGCGCCGAAGATTTCGGTCCTCGGGATGCGCGCCGTGGAAATTGCGGCCAACGCGAAAGAGATTTCGGATGTAGCGAAAGATCAGGCGCACCGGTTCGCGGAAGTGGGCCGGGATCTTGCAGATCGCGCCAAGGCGCAAATCGCGCGGGTGGACAACGTGGTGGACGAGACCGTTTCGCAGGCTCACGTGGTTGGTTCAGGCGTGAAGGATGCCGTGATGAAGCCCGTGAGAGAAGCAAGTGGACTGATGGCAGGTATTAAGGCTGCGGTGAATACTTTGGCGGCGAGTCGGCGACCCACCGTGGACCATATCACGCAGGACGAAGAGATGTTCATTTAATGGCGAAACTGGCGCTAGTGTATGGAGTCCGGTTGCTGCCGACTGATGAGCTGGAAAGTTTTGAAGAGGCGAAAATTCAGTTGAAGAACGGAAACACCGCTGCGGTCACGATGCATTTAATCGAAGGCGACAGCGAGGAAGAGTTGAAGGGGCAGTTGATGCAGTCCCTCGACGCGTTCTTTGAGTTTTATCCTGAACTGTAGGACGAACTAAAACACAGAAAAGCCCCGGTTGAACCGGGGCTTTTGTATTTTGGGTTTAGAACCTGAACCGCTAAGGGCTTAGGCGACCTTCTGGATTTTTCCGTTGCGGATGCAGGACGTGCAGGCGCGCAAACGCTTGCCCGCCCCGTTGACCAAAGCGCGAACGGTCTGCAGATTTACATTCCAGCGGCGATTGGTTACGTTATGGGCGTGGCTGATCTTATGCCCGAATTGCGGACCCTTGCCGCACACTTCACAAACTCTTGCCATTTGACGATGAACTCCTGATACCTGATTGGGATGCGAAACGATCCGCAGGGGACGGCACGCAAACCTAAATACTACCACATTTTATGGTGGAACTGAGTTTTTCGGGTGTTGTGTCGCGGAGTCAGTACTTCAGTTCGGTGACCAGCACTTCAACCGGCTGATCCGTGGTGTTTTGTTCCTTGTGGGTGGAGGCACCGCCCTGGGCGATGTCTCCGGCCTTACGCGGAATCAGTTCGACTTTGCCGTCGGCATAGGTGACCTGCACTTTGGCGTCCGTCAGATAGACCATGATCCGGTTGAGCTGGTGCTCGTGGAGGGGGGCGGCTTCGTGCGGTCCGAACTTTACCCGGACGACGCGGACCTGATCATTCTCCAGTTCCACTTTGTAGTGTTTGGGGTCGACCCTGACCGGATCAAGCGCCGTGGTGATCTTCTTCCCTGCCCCGGGTTTCTTCAACTCGATTTCCACGATGTTGACTGGAGTGGTGGTCGCTACCTCGGCGATATGCATACCTTCCATCGGACTCCACTTCACCTCATCCTGTTTGAACTTCAGGACGGAGTGACGGCCATCCGCGTACTCGAAGTTCTGCGCACCCGCGACACGATAGAGCATGAGGCGATTGGTCTTGTGCTCGTGCATCTTCGTCTTTTCGTGAGGCTGGACAACGACGTCGAGGACACGGACGTCGTCGTTGTTGATCGGGGTCTTGATGGTTTCTTCAGCGTGGGCGGTGATGAACAACCCTGCGACGGCGCAGGTGGTAAGGAGAAGTGATTTGGTCCGCATAGCTCAGGCGCAATTCTATAACATGTACAGAATGGCGGCGCATGAACAAAGTGTTTGAGAGCTGCGATGCAGCCGTGGCCGACATTGGCGATGGCGCCACGGTGATGCTGGGCGGATTTGGGCTTTGCGGCATTCCCGAGAACCTGATTGCGGCTCTGGTGCGGAAGGGCGTGCGCGGGCTGCACACGATCAGTAACGACACGGCGATTGCGGGCGCGGGCATGGGGTTGTTGCTCGAAGCGGGAGCCGTAGCAGAGCATACGGCAAGCTATGTCGGAGGAAATAAGCTGTTGGCGGAGCTAACCTTTTCGGGGCGGATCAAACTGAATCTGGTGCCGCAGGGGACGCTGGCGGAACGGATTCGTGCAGCGGGAGCGGGTATACCGGGGTTCTATACGCCGACTGGCGTTGGCACGGTTGTCGCCGAGGGCAAAGAGGTGCGGGAATTCGATGGCAGGACGTATCTGCTGGAACAGGCGCTTCATGCGGAATTCGCGCTCGTGAAGGCCTGGCGCGGCGACCGGCTGGGGAATCTGGTGTACCGGAAGACGGCACGCAATTTCAATCCGGACATGGCTACTGCGGCGGTGACCACGATTGCGGAAGTGGAGGAACTGTTGGAGCCCGGGGCGCTGGACGGTGATCATATCGTGACGCCAGGGATCTTCGTGAAGCGCATCATGCGAGGGGAGAGCTACAAGCGGCAGTTTGAGCGTTTGAGGAATCGGGAAGTATGATTCCGCATTTGAGCGATAGCTGCAGGCGTGAGGGTATTGCGAGGCGGGCTGCGGCAGAGGTTCGGGATGGCTTTTATGTGAATCTAGGGATCGGCATCCCTACGATGGTGGCCAATTATTTGCCGCCAGGTATTGAGGTGACGATTCAGGCGGAAATCGGGATGCTGGGTGTGGGGCCGTACCCGATGCCGGGTATGGAGGATCCGGATCTTACGAATGCCGGCAAGGAAACGGTGACGGAACTGCCGGGGGCGGCGTATTTCTCGAGCGCCAATTCGTTCGCGATCATTCGCGGGGGGCATGTGGATCTGAGTATTCTGGGCGCGATGGAAGTGGACAGCAACGGGAATCTGGCCAACTGGATGGTGCCCGGAAGAATGGTGACGGGGATGGGCGGGGCGATGGATCTGGTTGCCTCCGCGCGACGGGTAATCGTGGCTATGGAGCACACGACGAGGGATGGTGCGCCGAAGATTCTGAAGCGGTGTTCGCTGCCGCTGACTGGGTTGGGGGTAGTCGATCTGGTGATCACGGAACTTGCGGTGATGCGGGTTACGGCGGTCGGGTTGGTGCTGGTAGAAACGGCGCCGGGGGTGAGTGTGGGTGAGGTACAGGCGAGGA